>JAJFMG010000016.1 GCA_021772295.1 Chlamydiota bacterium
CCTTCTTCTGTTCCAAGTAATTCAACATCAATGACGTCCCCTTTCTCGACTCGGTACTGCTTGCCACCTGTTTTGATAATTGCGTACATGTATCCTCCGGATTAATACTTCGCTATCCTTTTTGGACGTGAAAGGTAGAAATCATACAAAATTGGAGCTGATATGTCAATGGAGAAAACGGCCCTTGCTCATTCAAAAATAATTTGAAGGAGCAAAGGTCATTTTATTGAGAAATTAGAAGTGCGCCGCATTACTCTGAGGATTTAAAAAAGTAATTATATGGCCATGTGATAACTTCATATACAAAACTAAAGCAATTAGATGTGTAGCCCCATATCCAATTCAGCCATGATGCATCTTGATTTGGAGGGCTAATGATAAGAGGCGTCTTTCTATCTGCATTTGTAGTTTCTTGCTTTGGGGTCGTAGTGGAATTAGAATCAGTGGATTCTTCAACTGATGCGACTTTGGCATTCGTAGTTTCCTGCGATTGCGGAGCAAAATAATTGTTTGCTTGTTCAGCATACCTTAACAAATAAGCTTTTAGCTCAATATGCTTCTCTGCGTGTTCAAGGGCTGTGATTTGTTCCATGATTTTGGTATTATGTATCAAACGAGCGTGTATGTAGTTTGTTCTTCCTTCTGCTGTATCAATTTTGTCGAACGGGATAAATTCAAAGTTTGGAAGCTCTACTTCGAAATTTGTCATCTCAAGGGAATGCGCGCCCTGGAAAGCTGAAATATTGTTTTTGATATATTTGTCGGTTGTTTCTAAAATTTGTAATTGTTTATCTTCAGAAAAAGAATCTTGAGTCAGTTTTAAATACAGAAGAATGATTCTATGAACTGTAGAAAGTTGGTGAACACTTCCTGAGGCAAGCTCGGATCGCAGGCTTTCTAAAATATTAAACCTATTATTTTCTTGCTCAATTATTTCATTAGTATGTCCTATTAGAAATGACTCTTGTTTAGATTGGTGTTGATCCTGGCCAACATTATGAGCTCTAAGACTTTGATGATCAAGCACCATCTGAGTAGTGGGGTCAATGATAGCGTTGCATGTTGTAATTGCCTCGAGCATTTCTTCAGCTGTTCTTTCTCGAGTTTCAGGGTTCTCACTATACTGGATTAAAGAAGTTCGTAATTTTTCTTTTAAAGCTGTAATTTCTGTTTGTGAGGTATTCCAGTGAGTGTACCAGTCGATTACAGATTGAGCAGTTACTTTGATGTGCTTATCTCTATTGGATAGTAGTTTTCTGGCAAGTTCTGCTACTTGCTCAGCTGTTGGATGTATGTTTATTATCGATCTATTTGGATTGGTTGAAAGACAAACCGGACACCAAACTCCATTAAGGTTAGACTTGTCGTAAGGTGTTTCTTGATTCACGTAATCACTTTCCATAGATTGATCATCAAAATTATACCTAAATCTTGTGCTAACTAAATTCTCGAACAAGCATTCTATGTGAATGCGATCCCCACAAGGGTTAACTTGATATAATTGTGAGCTAGTGTCTGAACAGCTTGTAATTTGACAGCGTTGATTAGATGCAACAGTTTGTAAATTTCCGGACATTAAAAATACTCATATTTGGTTTTGCAATTAATTTAATTCAGTCTTTTATAACATGCAATATAAAACATTCTTTTATGTTTTTAGTTTCATTAACTTTATTTAATAAATGTGTTTTGTGAAGAATGGTTTTATTTTGAATAAAAAATAGGTAGTATTTAGTTTATCTGAGTTTACTTTTCTTTCCAAAAGCTAAATTGATAAAATAAAGAAAAGTTGTTGTAAGAGCTATGGTTGCGCCTGGTGGCCAGTTGAATGTATAGGAGAAATACATTCCAATAAAGGTGATTGCCATTCCAAGTAGAATGGCAATACCGATCATCTTGGAAAGTTTTTGTGTATAGCAATTGGCGATCGCGGGTGGTAATGAAAGGATTGCTATAACAAGAATTGCCCCTACAATTTGAATTAGTAAAACAACTGTTATAGCTACTAGGGAAAGTAAAGTAAAGTAAATCAGATTCGACTTCATTCCTTGCAATTTAGCTTGAGTTTCATCAAAGCAAATTGCTAAAAACCTTTTATGAAGACAAATTGAAGCTACAAGGACAACCCCATCTAATATAAGTAATGAAACAAGATTTGCTTTACTAGTCCATAAAATATTACCAAACAAAAATTGAATAATCTCAACATTGTATCCAGGCGATAGTGTAGTAAAGATGACACCCATTGCCATTCCGCAAGCCCAAATGGCGCCAATAACAGTATCTTCCCTTTCTTTGTAATAAAGGTGTATCCACCCGATTAGAAACGCAGAAAGAATTGCTGCAAGAAAGGCTCCATAAATTGGATGCAAAAATGGAAGATTATGCACTCGACTTAAATAGAGGAAAAGTCCCATGCCTCCAAGTACAGAATGGGCGATACTTCCGCTGATAAATACAATTCGCTTCACAACGACATAAGATCCAATTACGCCGCCTGCAACCGATGCGGAAAGAGATGCAAAGAGCGCCATTCTTAAAAAAGAAAAAGATCCTAGTGCGTAGAAAAAAGAGGTAAGAGCATCAATCATGTTTTTTTGTCCAATGGCAAGGGGGTATGATAAAGGCCAAGGGCAAAATGTTCACAAACCTCAGTTGGTTTTAGCGAAGAGACTTCCTTTTGAAAACATAAAATGCGATCAACATTTTGGAGTGTTTTTGAAAAGTTGTGTGAAACAAGTAAAATAGTCATATCTCTTTGCAGTTCTGCTAAAAGAGAAAAGATGTGATCTTCAGCGCCTGGATCAATATTTGCTGTAGGTTCATCTAAAATAAGAAGTTTTGGATCGCAGATAATCGCTCTAGCAAGCAATGCTTTTTGGAGTTGTCCGCCCGATAGTGAATTGAAATGGTTATCTTTAAAATCGATCAAGCCAACTGTTTCTAAGGCCTGTAGCGCTTTATCTATAGCATCTTTTTTATATCGCCCAAAGAAACTTAAGCTTGATAGGTTTCCCATCAGAACTAAATCCAAGACGGTAATTGGGAATGCTCGATCAAACTGCATGTTTTGAGGAACATACCCCACATGGGTGCGAGAAAGTTCTGGCGATTTTTCAAACAACTTAATCTCTCCTTTTGTCGGAGATAAAAGGCCAAGGATGAGTTTTAACGCTGTTGTTTTTCCACCTCCATTGGGGCCAATTATTCCGATGAATTCATTAGGCTCTACTTGAAAAGACACATTAGACAAGACGCTTGTCTTGTCATAAGAAAAGGAAACGTTTTTAAAAGAGATAGGGCAATTAATTTTTGAATTCATGAGCGATCTTTGCGATTGTTTCACCAAACTCTTGCATATTCGTAATATAATCTTCCCTTAAGGGATCAAAACAGAAAGTAGGTAATGCGAGCTGCATTCTCACCATCTCAGCTCCTTTGCTCGAAAACTGGGGCTCTGTAATTACACAAATCGCATTGTGATCTCTAGCTCTTTGGAAAACTTGTTTTAGATTTTTAGGAAGAGGTGACTTTCCCTCCTCTTCGATGGTAATTTGAACTAAGTCGTATTCTTTGCAAAAATATGCAAAGGAACCATGAGATGTAATGATGGCCCTATGCTTACTTGGAGCAATTAAATCTTTTAAAGAGTTATCAAGTGTCTCTAATTTTTGTTTGAAGGCAGCAAAATTTTTTGTAATCAAATCTTTTTTACTCGGCATAAGATTAATAAGAGCATCTTTGATAGCAACAGCCTGATAAATGGCAAGCTTTGGACTCATCCAGATATGTAAATCAGTAGATCCATGACTATTTTCAAGTAAATTTTTTGGAATAGCATCGGTAAGGTTGATCGTTTGTAGATCGGGGCTGGTTTTGCGAAGAGAGGAAGTTAAGGTGTTTTCAAAACTTTCTCCAATACCAATCCAAAGCTTAGCATTGCTAAGTTTTGCAAACTCTTTGGGGGAAATTTCAAAATGGTGTGGGTCAGCTCCCTTTGGCAAGGCAACCTTTACATCAAATAAATCCCCTCCAATTTCTTCTACAAATTCAATATAAGGTGGAATGCTTACTAGCACTCCTGGTTTGCTATTTCCAAACAAGAGCACTCCCATAGAGAGAAAGCAAAGCAAAGGGACAATAAACTTTTTCAAGGAATTCTCTTTAAGCAGGTTTTAATAGAAAATGGGTATATTATCACAACAAGAGAGCTCTTTTTCAAGGTTTATTAATTTTTATGAAGATTTCGAATTAGATTTCTTCGTTTGATTTTGGTAGCTCTAATATAGATAGATCAAGTATATTTTCTTGCTCTGGAGGAGTGTCCGAGCGGCCGAAGGAGCACGCTTGGAAAGCGTGTAAATGTGATAAACGTTTCGTGGGTTCGAATCCCACCTCCTCCGTCATTTTTTATGTTTCTTTGCTTTTATCCCACATCCATTATCAGTTTATTAAAATTTTAATTAGAATTTTTTTATATTCTTACTGGGCGTAAACGTGGTGTTTTTGTCCAGTTTGCGCCCGGTATGAGATTAAATACAAAAAATTCCGGAGCTTTCCCGTTTGTTCGAGTTCTTATTGATAGTAATGAGACCCAAAATAGTGTTTAGGTTTGAACTCCTTGGTTCAGTTCGTGCGATAACTACGCTAACATAGGAGGCAGTGACGTTTCATCCATCTGGCCACTCGAATTTTTAGATCATGATAGAAATGGAAAAAACATAATAAGTTTCAATAGCAATCAAAAAATTACTTGAGAATGAGAGTTTTGTCTAGAGCTGCCCAAAATTAATCATATCGGTATAATGGACGTCAATTTGGAGAGAATTAATCTTTTTCAGTTATTTCTTCCCATAAATTAGTAAATTTTCTAAACCATAAGAAATGAAATAATCGCTTGTAAAGAAGCTTATGAAATGTCCTTTTTGCCATCACATAGAGTCTAAAGTTACAGATTCAAGAAATGCGAATGAAATGAATGCCATTCGTAGAAGGCGTGAGTGTCTGCAGTGTAATCAAAGATTTACAACTTTTGAGACGGTTGACGCAAACATTCAAGTAAAAAAAAGAAATGGTAATTATGAGGATTTTAGTATTGAAAAGCTAATATCTGGTATAGATGCCGCAGCAAGACATACAAGGGTTAGTCATCAGAACGTAAGAACTATTGCAAATGAAATTGCAATACAGCTTATGGAAATGCAATCTAAAGAAATTGATACTACAAAGCTTGGAGAAATTGTTATGAAAAGGCTCCAGTCGATCGATACAATTTGCTATATTAGATTTGCGTGTGTATATAAGCGATTTAAAGATGTGGATGAGCTAATGGACGCCATTCAAACAGTTGGTTTAGAAAAGTAAATACAAGAGGATACGCATTTTATGGCGCTAAAGAAAAAGGAAATTGAGGAATATAAAAAACGTTTAGAAGAACTGAAATCTCAACTTTCAAAATCTGTGAGAGGTGTATCAGAAGATGTAAAATCGCCAGATGAGCAAAAAGGGTATTCTCAACATCAAGCCGATGAAGGAACTGATGATTTTGGTAGAACAATCTCACTTGAAGTCACTGCTAAAGAGATGAATATCATCAAACAGATTGATAGAGCTCTTGCCAAGATCGAAGATGGCACTTATGGCAAATGTGATATTTCGGGAGATGATATTCCTGTGAAGCGCTTAGATGCAATACCTTACGCAACTATGACGGTAGCGTCCCAAGAGAAATTAGAACAAGGACTTATTTAAACCTAAATATGAAACAATCAAAGAAACGGCTCATATATCTGTTAATTATTGTATGCTCAATTATATTAGCAGATGCTGTTACAAAAGCTTTGGTATATCATTTTATACCCAATATTCGTTTTGCATCTTCCTATTTTCCCTATGGTGGAATTGCTGTTTTTAAAGACTGGCTTGGTATTGACTTGTCTCTTGTACATGTTACCAATAGAGGAAGTGCATGGGGAATGTTTTCATCGCATCACTTGTTTTTGCTTGTTGTAAGATCTATTGTAACGCTTATTATGGTGGTTCATCTTGTCTTTTTTAATGATGTTAAAGCAAGGGATATCCCCTTAGCTTTAATCATTGCTGGCGCTATGGGTAATATTTTTGATTGTTTCTTATATAATCATGTCATAGATATGATTTATTTTATTTTCTGGGGTTATTCATTCCCTGTATTTAATCTTGCCGATATGAGTATCTCTATTGGTGTTTTTCTTATATTATTACATGCTCTATACTCTAAGATTACCTTTAAAGAAAAGTTGCCATCGAGTAATCAATCTATCAATTCATGAGTAATAATTTAATTGATATAAGCACACCTCAAGTTGAGGGTATGGCTTTAATGTCTAAATATCTTTCCTATGATGTTTTGCTGGATGCTGCTGAAATGCAGGATCTATTCAATACTCTTGGAGACATATATTTATGTAACCTTTCTGAATTAACCACACTAGATCAAGCCCTTTCTTCTAAAGAAGCTTTTGTTAAAGAATATTCTACTTATGTAAACTCTCTTGTAGATCCTGAAGGCTCAGAAAGGAATAACCGAATATTCTCTTCGTTTATTACTACGAATTTAAAAAGTGTGTATGCATTTGAGATGAAAGATGGTAGGTGCTTAATCAAGCAAAAAGCGCCTATGTTACAAATGAGATCCCATAGTTTTTCCTATAACAAAGAAAATGACACCTTTCATTCGATGAATTTTGGAGAGTTTACGATCGCTTTTGGGTTGCAGTTTTCTTATCCTCAGATTTTTCAAGATCCAAAAACCAAAAAAATCCACCATGTATTAAAAGAAGATCAATTTTTCAATAATCTGTTATATAAAAATTTAGTAAAATGGATGCGAAAAAACACAAAACCCACTCCATTTCTAATTGATGGAAAACGAAAAGTTGCAACATTTAGACTTGGGAAAAAATGCTCTAGCTGGATTAATTCACATGTTGGTCTGCAACAAAATAAATTGATTGTAGATGGAGGTCAG
>JAJFMG010000151.1 GCA_021772295.1 Chlamydiota bacterium
AACCCTTTATTCTTCCTCTACATAAACTTTATTTTACATTTGTTAAATTAATTGTTCAATCAAATTAAAATATTAATTTAATTAGAGCTTTCCTTTTCCATTGCAGTATCTGTCTGCTCAGTTTGTTGCTGTTCTTGAGTTTCTTGCTGTATTTGAGATCCCATAGCTTTTTCTAAGCCTTGCAAGAGGATATTGTTGATTGCAGATTGAGTTGTAGTTGTTTCTGAAAGAGATGGTGACGCGTTTTTATCAGAGCTTGAACTTAGCTCTGGTTGGATGCTATTTGATTGATTATTTGCCTGGATTTTATCAGATTTTTCATTTTGCTCAGTTTGATCCAATTGTTGCATAAGCTCCATCATTTGAATATACTGCTGCATTTGACTTGAGCTATGAGATCCTTGAGATTCATCTACATGACTTCCCATTTCTACACGACTTCCCATTATTATTACCTTTTTTTACTTGGCCAAAGAGCCCCTTAAGTCTATTATAGCAATTATTTAATTAATTTTCAAGTTAATCTATTTAAGTTGCTCTAGGTTAGGTGTTTGTGGGAAATGTAAATATTGAGAAGGTAGAGGGATATAAGACCTTTTACCATGTAGTGATTGGGGATGAGCTGGTAGCAGAACTCTATCAACCTCTCTATAAAAGACATATTAAAACAATAGAGAAGTTTCAAGAGGAGAGAGAGCTAAGGGATTATATTGAGGAAGTAGAGAAAAAAGTATGTTTTTCTTATCTGATGTTCCTTCTTGGAAAAAGAGCGTTATTTAGGAAAGAAATCGAAGATAAACTAAAAATGCGAAAATTTAGCAATTGTGGCATTAATACTGCGATTACTAAAGCCTTAGATTATGGATATATCAATGATCTAGAGCTTGCAAAATCGATCACTCGGATTAATAGAAAAAAGAAGGGGCCAAAATTTATTGAGCAGACTCTTAAAAAAAGAGGGTGCGCGGAAGAAATCATACATAAGGTAATTCATCTTTCAAAAGATATGCAAAAAGATGCTCTTGCAGAGTTAGTGAAGAAAAAATATCCCACGTTCACTCAGATGGAGTTTAAGGAAAAACAAAAGGTATTTCAAAAACTTCTACGAAAAGGATTTGAGTTGGAAGAAATTCGCGTAACTCTTGCCAATTGGCAAGAAAAATAAATTTCTTTATAAGAAGATTTTTTATTCAAATATTGAGCTATTTTCATGCGCGTTGGAGTTATTGGATTTCATCAAAAGCAAGCACCACTTGCCTTAAGAGAAAAAATCACCAAAATTATAGAGGAATCTAAAAGTCATATAGATAATTCTATTTCAAGTGTTGTACTTTCAACGTGCAATAGAATTGAAATCTATTTTTCATCCTATGATTTAGTAAAAACTCACAAGGACCTAATAGACATTTTAGAAAAGAAAGTGGATGGTTCGATACAAAGTACATATTATCAATATGTGGCTGAAGAGTGTTTTACGCATCTTTGTAAGGTAATATCTGGTCTTGATAGCACCATATATTTGGAATCAGAAATACAAGGCCAGGTAAAAAAAGCTTATGAAACAGCAAGAAAGAAAACATCGCTTCCTTTTGATTTACACTACTTTTTTCAAAAGGGGCTAAAGGTCGGTAAAGAAATTAGAAAAAATGTAGGAAATGGTAAAGGGTTCTCTAATTTGCCGAAATATATCCTTAGCTATATCCGAGAAAATACAAAACTAAGCGAAAAAAGCAAAGTTCTCTTTGTCGGAAATTCTTCCATCAATCAGAGAATCATGTCGTTATTTTTTTTAGAAACTTCATTTGAAATGACGCTTGCTACAAATGGACCCTGCAAAGATACAAAAACATCCCAAATTGTTTCAAGGCATGAACTTGCAAACATCTATGACTACGATATTGTTATATTCGGAACGAAACACCATGAGTATATAATGAATTATATACCGCCTCAAGAAAAGAGCCTTCTTGTTTTTGATTTGGCGGTTCCAAGAAATGTGAATCCAAGTATTGGTAATAGCTCGGGCATCAGACTTGTAAATATGGAAAACATAGAAGGGTATATTGATTCTAGAAAAAGAGATAACAAAATCCAAAATGAGCGATCAAATACACTTCTTGAACTGATCACAAAGTATCAAATGCAGATTTATAAAAATAAGCTCACACGTGCAAAATCATATGAGACAAAGGGAGTTGAAATCAGTTGAGAGTAGTTCTTTTCCTTTTATATTGTTTCTTTTCTGGCATTGTACTCTCAGCATCTGAGAAAGCGCGTTGGAATGCGGATCATATTCCTAAAGGTGAGACTCATGTTGGTGATTATTACGCATCAGGAAAGAATATTAGGATAGATGGAACCGTAACTGGCGATGTTTTCGTGTTGGGTTCTGAGGTTTTTATTAATGGGATAGTAGATGGCAATGTTACTGCAATAGGAGGAGCTGTTCGAATCTTTGGAGAGATAAAGAAAAATGCACGAATCATTGCAGGTCAAACACATGTTTCAGGTCATATACACGATCGCTTAAATATCTTATCTGGAAGCGCCGCATTACTTTCTTCAGCAAAGGTTACAGGTAACATGCTCGCATTTTGTGGAAATATGGAGCTTGGAGGAGTCTTAGAAAAAAACGCACGTATCTATGCCTCAAGCATCAGAGTATCTGCAAATATAGTTGGAAATTTACTTGCTTATGTTGGAAAACTTGAGGTGACATCTGATGCAAAGATTGGTGGGCTGCTTGAATATTGGAGTAGCAGTGATGCTGTCATTGCTGATGGCGCAAATATTGTAAAAGGCGTATCTCACCGGCCACCATTTTTTCATTCCCTTTGGAAAGGAAGCGCTCTAAAAAAGTTAAAAATGGGCTCTCAACTAGCAGCGATCCTTATGAATTTTTTCTATACGTTTTGTTTTGCGCTGCTCGTATTTAGATATTTTCCACAAAAAATCAAGCGGTCTGTACAAGTTTTGGATGCAAAGCCTGTTAAAGCATTCTTTGCTGGAGTCGTGCTTGCAATTGTATTACCGCTTCTATGTCTGCTGCTCTTGATTTCGATTTTGGGAGTTCCATTCGCTTTGACATTGATAGCTATTAATGTAATTGGGTTTTATACCGCAAAAATTATTACCATTCGATGGTTGATGCAACTCGTTTCAAGAAAAAAAGAGATCAAGCATCGCAATATATATTTTTTTCTCACACTCGCTGGATATTATTTAATTACCCTTATTCCATTTGTGGGATTTACTATTTCAATTGCTGTAATGTTTTTAGGTCTTGGCGCCCTAATACTCAGTAGAAGCGCCATAGGTGAGATGCAAAAATTACCTCAATAGTCTGCGTTGCCAGGAACCCTTGGGTAGGCAATTACATCTCGAATGTTCTCCATTCCAGTAATATATTGAACAAGCCTCTCAAATCCTGCGCCAAAGCCCGCGTGAGGAACAGATCCAAATCTACGAAGATCTAAATACCAGGAATAAAGAGCTGGATCTAAATTTTGTTTTTCTATTTTTTCTTTGAGTACATCGTAGCGCTCTTCCCTTTGAGAACCACCTACAACTTCTCCAATTTTTGGAACAACAATATCAAGAGCTGCCACTGTTTTATTGTCCTCGTTGTTTCTCATATAGAAAGCTTTGATTTGACTTGGATAGTCCGTGATGATAACAGGTTTTTTGCAATGCTCTTCGGCAATGTATCTTTCATGTTCAGATTGAAGATCGCATCCCCAGCTGTAGGGGAATTCAAATTTCTTGCCGGATTTTGAGAGGATATCAACAACTTCAGTATAGGTAAGTCTTGCGAAATCTGAGTTGGCAACTTTTTCTAAACGTTCAATTAAACCTTTTTCAACGAATTGGTCAAAAAATTTCATGTCTTCTTCGCAGTTTTCTAAAATATCTTTGGTAACAGCTTTCACAAAGTTTTCAGATAGATTTTTTAAATCGTGAATATCTGCAAAGGCAAGTTCCGGTTCAATCATCCAAAATTCAGCTAAATGTCTTGATGTATTGGAGTTTTCTGCTCTAAATGTTGGACCAAAAGTATAAACATCAGATAATGCGCATGCGAATGTTTCTGCATTAAGTTGACCTGAAACGGTGAGGTAAGCTTGCTTTTGAAAAAAGTCACTTTGATAATCGATAGAGCGGTCTTCTTTTTTTGGAAGCTTATCTAAATTTAATGTAGTTACTTGAAAAAGTTCACCCGCACCTTCACAATCGGACGCTGTAATAATGGGAGATTGCAAATAGAGAAAGTCACGTTTTTGAAAAAATTGATGCGTTGCAAATGCGAGCCTTGATCGAACTCTAGCAACAGCTCCTTGTGTATTTGTACGCGGTCTTAAGTGAGCAATTGTTCTTAAAAACTCAAAAGAGTGGCGCTTTTTTTGAAGGGGAAAAGTGTCATCACATGTTCCAAGTACAGTGATTTTTTCACCCTTCATTTCATATTTTTGTTTGTTCCCAGGACTTTCAACGATTGTTCCTTCAACGCAAACAGATGTTCCAACACTCAAACTAGATAGTTTAAATGAGTCAGACTCTAAGGTTGTATCAGCAATAATCTGAAAATTAGAGAGGCTAGAGCCATCGTTTATCTCAATAAAGGAAAATGTTTTTTGATGTCTCGCTGTTCTAATCCAACCGCAGATGGTAAAGTGTTTACCGAGAGCATCTTTCTCTGGTTTGTCTTTTAGGTGTTTTATTCGGATGCGTTCAAACATGAATTTTCCTCAGCATATTTATTTAGCATTGCAATTTCTTCTTTCCACATGGTCTCACCATTAGGAGTTTCTAAGTATTTGGGCATAGATTGAAATCTTGGATCTTTCATTAAAAGAGAAAAAGCCTCAGCGCCAATTTCTCCCTGCCCTATTGAGGCATGTCGATCCTTTCTAGACGCAAAAGGTCT
Source organism: Chlamydiota bacterium (assembly GCA_021772295.1). GTDB lineage: Bacteria > Chlamydiota > Chlamydiia > Chlamydiales > Simkaniaceae > JAJFMG01. The sequence goes on from JAJFMG010000151.1 coordinate 4,925, forward strand.
AAGTGAATCATTTAAATGAAAAGCATATAAATGTTGTAATCCAACAATACGATCAAATTCTGCAAAAGTATGTTCATAGGCATCTTTGGTTCTAAGGTCATATCCAGCAGCAAAGATATGACATGTATCAATACATACCCCGATTGGAATTTTAGATTCTAGGCGTTCAATCAAGTAGGCTAAATGCTCAAATTTATTGCCAACAGTTGTTCCTTGTCCGGCAGTTGTTTCTATAAGGAGTCTTGTTGGACCAGCATTTGCAAGTTCTTCGATAGAGGACAAGCTTTTAACAATTTGATCTAAACACTCTTCTTCTGTAGATGTTTTTGCAATGCCAGGATGAAAGTTGAGGTAGGAGAGTTTAAGTTGGTGACAACGCTTAAGCTCTAAGGTAAAGGCATTGATGCTTTTTTCTAGAAGTTCGGGGTCTGGAGAGCCGAGATTAATTAGGTAACTATCATGGCTCATAATTTTAGAAATACCGGTTTCTGCTTGCATTTCTTCAAATCTTTTGACTTCTTCTTCATCAATGAGTTTTCCATGCCATCTCTTTTGATTGCTCGTAAAAATCTGGATAGTCGTAGCCCCAATTTCTTTGCCTTTGATAAGCGCTTTATGCACTCCACCAGCAGCTGAAGTATGGGCGCCAACAAGTAGTTTTCTATTTTCCATTTCAAGACAAAATTTGGTTTTAAAGAAGTGGCATTTTATGAAATAAGGAGGATGATTACAACTCTTTTAAGAGTAAAAAGGGTATACTTGTTTAAAAGAAAATTGCGACGGTTTTATGGAAACAAAGGTATATGCTAAATCTACCGCCAGGTTTTTATCGGGAACGCTTCTATCCAGAATTACAGGGATGTTTCGAGATGTTTCAATGGCTGTCTTCTTTGGGGTAAGTCCAATTTTAGCAGCCTTTATGATATCATTTCGTTTTGCAAATATTTTAAGACGAATATTTGCAGAAACGCCTCTTTCAGCAAGTTTTATCCCTCCCTTCGAGCAAGCAAAATTAGAATCAAAGCAAAATGGAGCGAAATTCTATCTAGATTTTCTTTTAAGTTTAAGTTTAGTGGTACTTACTGTCATTGGGATATTAGAGGTTTGTCTATTCCTATTCCCAAAAATTTTTACAGTGTCTGAGAGTACCCGAAATATCTTGCACCTAACAAGTTATATGCTCCCAGGGTTGTTTTTCATTGTAATATCAGGATTAAATAATGCTTTTTTACAATGTGAAAAGAAGTTTTTCTTAAGTGGAGTGTCTCCCATCGCTTTTAATCTTATCTGGATTATTGCAGTTATTATGCTTCGAAAAACAGATCAATCTCTTGCGGTAACCCTTCTTTCCTTTGCCATATTACTCGCTTTTATGGCGCAAGCAATGATCACTATGCCAAGCGTACTTTCCTATCTAACAAATCACTTGAAAGGGGGCATATGGAAATCATGTAGGCCATTTTCTTTGGATGTAAAAAAGGTAATCGGCCCTTTTTGCATCAGTATCATTGGAATTGGAGCATCGCAGATTAATAATGGTTTAGATGCTGTTTTTGCAAGAGCAGCTTCTTTAGAAGGACCAGCGTTTTTGTGGTATGCAATTCGTTTGTATCAACTTCCGATTGCCTTTTTTGGAGTTTCACTTGCAGCAGTTTTTTTGCCACCACTTGCTAAGGCCTATAAGTCTGGGGACATAGCTCAATACAACAAGTTATTTCGCTATGTAACGACACTTGGGATTTGTTTTTCGATTCCATCAATGTTTGCTCTTTTTTCGCTCGGAAAACCTCTAATATCACTCCTGTTTGGTTATGGGAAATTCTCAAGTATGGATACGGCATTTACTTATAACTGCGTTTTTGGGTATGCCATTGGGCTGTTACCATCGATTTTGGTTCTTATATTGACCCCATCTTTTTTCGCAAAGTTAGATTATAAAACACCTCTTAAAGCCACCTTGCTTGCAGTTTGTGTAAATACTGCTCTTAACTCCTTTTTTGTGTTTGGTATGCACTTAGGTGCCTTTTCTATTGCTCTTTCTACAAGTGCAGCTGCTTTTTTTCAAATGGGATATTTAGTTTGGAAGCTAACTATAGTTGAACAATCAAATCACAGAAAAAATCTGAGAGTTATTTTTGCAAAAGTTACTTTTGCATCTATAATCTCTTTTTTGGTTGTTACTCTTTTTGAAAATCAAATCATGCAAAGAGCTTTTTTGTGGGAAAATACATCCTTTGTTTTAAAACTTGGGAGCTTTTCCTTTTTAGCAATCTTATTTGTGGTAGTATTTTTTCTGATATCTAAGTTTCTTTGTTTGGAGGAAGCGTATGATTTACTACCAAATCGTAAAATTAAGATTAATTAAAAAAGTCTAACCTATGCCACTGCTCTTCTGTATAAAAATACCAGCTGGTATGAGTAAGAGAGCCGAAAATCTCTACTTAGGATAAAAATGTTTTTTTGCATATTCGTAAAGAGCCACATCTAAATAGTTTAATTCTTTTAGCCGATCTCTTTCTTCTTCGGTAATACTAATTACAAATTTTTTCTTATTGTAAACTGGAATTTCAT
>JAJFMG010000152.1 GCA_021772295.1 Chlamydiota bacterium
CATTCTTTTTGCGGCTCTACCTGTTGGAGCTGCTAAAATAATTTTATCGGTGCATTTTTCAAAAATTTTTAAGATTGCTTTTGTAATCGTACTTTTACCAGTACCTGGGCCACCTGTAATAATATGTATTTTTTCTTCTAGGCTAATTGCAATCGCTTTTTTTTGTTCTGGTGCAAGTCTGATATATAATGTTTGCTCCGCCCAAGAAATACATTCTTCGATATTGATTTCAAGGAGTGTTGAACTCTCTAATAGGAGTCTATTTAATTCTCTTGCGATTCCTATTTCAGAAAAGAAAAGAGGCTTTACCCAAACATAGGTTTCGCTCACACCATCTTTTTCAAGCTTTTCACGGACAATAATAGAATCTTCTTCTAGGGTTTGAAGTTGGTTGTTTATTTCTTCTGGTTCTACATCGAGTATTTTTTTCCCTTCTACACCTAGATCTTTTTCAGGAAAGCAAACATGACCTTCCGTGCTTAATTCCCATAGTAAATGCGTAATCCCAGCTTGAATCCGAATAGGAGAGTTATGATCAATTCCTACCTTTTGGGCAATATCATCAGCACTTTTAAATCCGATACCAAAAATATGCTTTGCTAAATTATAGGGGTTTTCTTTGATCTTCTCGATGGTTTGCTCACCATAGAGTTTATAAATTTTCTGCGCAAAAGATGGTCTTATATTATGAGAGTGTAAAAAGATCATAACATTTCTAATAGAGCGCTGTGCATCCCATGAAGATTTAATTTTTTCTACTCTTTTTTCGCCGATTCCTTCAATCTCGAGTAATGATTCAGGCCTTTGATCAATGATATCCAAAGTCTCATCACCAAAATGCTCGATGATTTTTTTTGCAAAATGGATACCTATTCCTTTGATAAGACCAGACTCTAGATATTTTTGAATACCCATTGCATCAGACGGTGTCTTAGTTGTAAAAGATACCACATCAAATTGCATACCATGACTCGGATGATGTTTCCAATTACCTTGGCATCGAATTGACTCTCCAGGGGTTAGAGTCGGAATCACACCAACAACTGTTGTTGTGTCAGTTTTTTTTGGCTCTTTGAGCCTTGCAACAGTGAAGCCATTCTCTTCGTTAGAGTATACTACACTGTCGACATATCCGACGATTTCTTCCATGGGAATCTACTTAAGTAAAAAAACAAGTTTAATGGGAACCCATTACAAAGTAAACAGGAAAATCTGTTGCGTATAAACGATAATTTTAGCTAGAATTATGATTACTGTTCCGGATTAGCTCAGCGGTAGAGCAGTGGACTGTTAATCCATTGGTCGCTAGTTCGAATCTAGCATCCGGAGAAATAGGCGCTCAGTTGTAAAACTGCGCGCCTTTTTTGTTTCTTAAAAAAAATATTTACACTTTATTTTGTTTTATTTTTCAACGGTGAAGGCAAACGAGTGGTATTGCAATAGCAGGAAATATTCACAAAAAAATAGAAGGAAAAGTGGAAAGAAATAGTTTCAACATCGAATTTTTTGACCCAGGAATTATAGAAGATTGATTTAGATGAGCATCAATAGAAAACGTAGCAAGGAGATTCCTTACTACGTTTTAATGTCAGTTAATTCTAAATGAAAGAAAAGCTTCCGGTGAATCTTTAGCTGCTTTTTTTTCTTACGAATGTAAAAACGAGAAGAAATATTCCTGCAATAAATATGACAACCCCAGTGCCATGTAGCCAATTTGCAAGTAGCTCATAATTATCAGCAGTTCTGCTTCCTTCATCTATTTTTCCTTGCACAGATCCAGCTGCCATATCGCCTATATCTTTTGTAAAGGGACTAATTTGAGTTAACTCCTTTCCTTGATCAACACTTCTTTGCGCCCCAGAAATTTTCTTTCGTCCCTGCGCAACTTCACTCGAAATATAACTCCCAATGATGAATAGTCCAACACCTAGAACTATGAGAATTACTGATAAAATTCGTTTTTTTTTCATTTCTACCTCATAAATGTAGTATATATTTCGTTTATTTTCTGATCTGATTAAAAAGTAAATGTTTTTTTGACTGATATCTTTGAAAAAAATTATGAATCTTCTAATTCAATATTAAATTACTTTGCGTAAAACCTGCCATTTAGTCTATTTGCGCAGAGGAAGAAACATGCCTTTTTTAATTCTGATTAATTGCTTTAGAAGCTATAAGCTTGGTGAGTTTGTCTCTAGACTGACTAAAAGACGACAAGCAATTCATCACAAAGAATAGAATTTGCTCAGTTTTTGTGCTTTTTCAAAAAGAGCTTTTGAATTTGTTCTTATTTTGAAACCAAAAGATAAGTTCGTGAGAAGTTTCTAGATTATTGCCAACCTCTTTCCAATCTAGAATTGCTTTGCAATTTGGGTTTTGTGTAAACCCAAGTGTGCTGAGCGTTTTGGGATAAGATTTTAAGTGATCCTTTCGCTGAATCATTGAAAAGCAAAGAACCTTGTTTTGAGCATTCTTATGTAAACTTTTTAACATTTTGAATAAAAGCCTTTTGCCTCGATAAGGTTTTTGGATCATTGCCTCGGAAATATAAAAATAATCACTTGGATTTAATTCGTTTGTGTAAAAAGTATCTCTGAATTCAGGTATGGAGTCTGCAAGGGGAATTCCTGTTAAGGCTCCGATAATTTTAGTGTCGTCAAAGGCTAAGATGACATGAGATCTTTGGCTATTGATAAAATTAGATATATATTCAACCGCGTCTTTTAATTTGCCATCGTACAGATAGGGCCACTGTCGAAAAGTATCGATTCTCTTTTGAGCAAGTGTCATTAAAAATGGCTTAATATCTGTGCTTGATAGGATCTTAAAAGTGATTGTTGACATAGATTTTTCTGTTTGGATTGATACATAACTTTGAAAAATTGCATTTCTATTTTAACATAACCGCGTAACGAAATATAGAATTAAACTTCTGTGTCAAAGAATAGGTTCTCAATGAAAAAATATACATTTAAACCACACAATAAAGTGTTTAAAAATTTTTTCCAAGAAGAGAGAAACAGAATATCTTCAAGAATTGAAGGAGTAGTCATTGAGCATGTAGGATCAACATCTATTCCAGGCCTTGGTGGAAAAGGAATTATTGATATTGCAATCGGAGCAAAGAAAGAGAATTTTGAGAAAATCACTTTAAAACTAGATGAGCTTGGATATATTTTTAGAAAGTCAGCAAGTACGAATAATCGATTTTTTTTTAGAGAAGATCTACCTGCGGATCAAAGAAAATATCATATTCACTTAATGAAAACGGACTGCTTTGATTGGTATGATTTTATTTTTTTTAGAGATCATCTTTCTAAATGCAAGGAAGATTTTTTTGAGTATGAAAAATTAAAAAAAGAAGCTTCTAGACTATTTAAAGAGGATGGCTATCAATATCGTAAATACAAGGAACCTTTTTTTAAGAAAATTCGTCAAAAAAGAATAATACAGCAGGTTACTTTTAGAGCTCTAGAAAACAAAGATAGAGACCTTATCTTATCATGGCTTAAATGTCCTCATATTGCAAAGTGGTTTTATGGGCAAGGTTTAGAAAATACACTTATATTTCTCGATGAGTATCTTAGTTGCAATGATGGTTGTATGTTTTGGATTGGAGAAGAAAAAGAGCATTCATTTGTGTTTTTTATCACATCAAAGATTAATAAAGCTTCAGATGGGCTTTCAAAATACTGCAATAAGAATGGACAGGCAATTTGTATGGATATTGCAATTGGAGATACAGACTATATAGGAAAAGGACTTGGATCTACATTGATACAGAATTTTTTGAATCAAGTATTTTCAAAGGCAGATGAGATTTTAATCGATCCTGAAAAAGAAAACCTACAGGCAATCAAATCCTTTCAAAAAGCAGGCTTTGAAATAATAGAAGAGTTTATTCCATCTCACAGTCACCATCCTCATGTTATGATGTATTTTCGTAGAACAAAGATCATTTGAAGCAATTCATGTTATTTTTTTGTTCTCCTTTTTGTTGGAATTTGTGCATAGTCATTTCCTTTGAAAAAAGAGGGTACTATGAAAACGCACTTATATGCATACGCAATCGCTTTTATCACTTTTTTTACATGTAGCGCGGTTGTTTCTTCTCCATTGATTACTATTCCAACCAAGCAGCTTATGCTAGATATGGAGCCATCCATCTATTTATCAGATCTAAATAGTTTTGAAGTAATCGAACTACAAGCAAAGACAGTTGATGGCAATGGAGTTATTTGGAAATCTTTTGCTCTTTTTCAAGCAGATGAATTTGGAGAAATTGATGTAACAAAACAAGCCCCAATTTATGGTAATTATGAAGGTGTAGACCCAAGTGGGCTTATCTGGAGTATGCAGCCTGATGAGTTGCACCCTGGAGCGCTATTCAAGATGGAAAAGGACGGTTTTGAAGTGTCTGTTACAGCGGTTCGAGAAAATGAAGAAATTGCATCTGATGTAATTATGCATAGACTTAGAGACCCTAATGTGCAGCAAATTGATGTTACCGAAGACGGACTTGTGGGAACTTTGTTTTTGCCCAGCTCAGATCAGGCTTTGCCTGTTGTCATTACCATAAATGGTTCTGATGGAGGGTTTGGAAAAGGACGTGCGCAGTTGTTAGCATCCCACGGATTTGCAACTTTTGCACTTGCATATTTTGGGGAGCCCGGTCTTCCTAGTCGGCTTAAAAGCATCCCGCTGGAGTATTTTGAGACAGCGTTCAATTGGCTTGCAAAACAAGATGGGATTGATAGTACTCGTATGGGTATCTATGGAACTTCTAGAGGAGCAGAACTTTCCCTTATTTTAGGTAGTATGTTTCCTGATGCAATGAAAGCAATTGTAGCTGTTGCTCCAAGTAGTGTGATTCATAGAGGACTTAGTAGGGTTCCTCTCCATGCATGGACTTATCACGGCAGGCCTTTAGCACCATTTGCTCCCATATCTGGTATTTATCAGAATTTGTGGATGGGACAGACTTTCGAAAATCCAGTAACTCTTCGTCAAAATTTTTTAGACGGTATGGCTGATTCGATGGCTTTTGCAAAATCCTCAATTCCTGTTGAGAATATTAAGGTTCCTCTTTTACTAGTTTCTGGTGGAGATGATATGGTTTGGCCGGCAGCTCTATATGCAGATCAAATTCTAGAAAGGCTTAAAGAGAAAAATTCAGCTATTTCCTGTGAACACTTGTATTATCCAAATGCAGGTCATACCATTAATATTCCGAACGTGCCACAAGCATCAGCCACCTATTACAATCGCAAAAGTAGACTCTGGTTTACAATGGGTGGATCTCCTAAAGAGTACCAACATGCAAGTTGTGATTCTTGGAAAAAGATTATTGCATTTTTTCAGGCAGAGTTAACCTCCAGTCAATAATATTATATTTATTATTTACAAAAACGTTTTGATTACATAGCGTCGAATTTTAGATCTAAATAAAATTTTTCTAGGATTCATTTCATGACAACAACCCATCCTAAAGCTCTTGGTTGGCTAAGCGTTTGTTACTCTTTTTTTATGGCAAGTTTTGTAGTCATCGTTGCATCTCTTGTTCTTTATCAGAAAAATGCATTGAATCTAACGAGTGATCATTCCTATGGAATTTTTGCAGCGGCAGTTGCCCTTCTTTGGATACTTCCTGTTGGGGGTGGATACCTTTCAAATAAACTTGGATATGCAAATGCTGCAAAAGTTGGGTTGCTTGTATGTTTTGCAGGAATGGTTTGTTTTTGTTTTTATAGTGTTACTTTTTTATATATTGGTTTGGGGTTATATGTTGTTGGGAATGCGTTTGCAACTCCGGCCATTTGGTGTATGGTTGATCATTGTTACTCGAAAACTAGTGAACTTAGGGAAGCTGGATTTACTCTGTTTTATTTGATTTTTAATGTAGGAGCTGTTGTTGGTATTTTTCTTGGGGGATATCTAGCTAAAAATTTTGGATTTGCTTTTGAATTTGGATTAAGTGCCTTTTTTCTTCTTGTGTCTTTTGCTTTTTTTTTAATTGGGGAAAAAAAGGTGACACCGCATAAAGGAAGAACAATACTACCGCAGCTCAAATGGTCTACAAAAGAAATCTATGCGAGTCTTGTTATTATATCTATTTTGGCAACGCCAGTTGCTATCTTTTTGTTCTATCATTTAACCTTATGTAATATTTTGATGATAATACTACTTGGATGGATGATAGGATTTTTGGTACGTATTGCAATAAGGCAAAAAGAAAAACACTTAAGGAATAAAATTTTTGCATTTATTATTCTTTCACTTATCTCGATTGCTTTTTGGACACTTTATTCATTAGAGCCATCATTTTTATCCGTTTTTATTCAAAATAACGTCAATACAAGCATTCTTGGAATGAAGATTCCTCCTTCCTCGTTTTTTGCATTTGATGGAGTGTTTGTGATCTTATTTGGTCTGATTTTAAGTCATATTTGGTACAAGCTAAGTAGAAAAGGAAATAACCCATCCCTTTCATTTAAGTTTGCAGGGTCACTTGTTGTAATAGGGATTGGGTTTTGTTTTGTAGCTTTTATGATTACGCAAATGGGATCGATGAAAATGCCGGCGATTTATATCATTATAGCATATGCAATTTTTGCAATTGGTGAGCTACTTGTAAGTCCTCTTGGAATATCAATGGTTGGAAGCTTAGCACCTGAGGGCAGAGAGGGGGTGATGATGGGTTTTTGGCAGTTATGTTCTGGAATTGGTGGTCTTGTAGCCGGCGCTATTGCAACAGCGCCAAAATTACCTGAGCACAGTATAAAACTTGCAAAAAGTTATCCAGTATATTTACAGGTGTTTTTTACTGTAGGCATCATAGCTGTTTGTATTGGGTTTGCAGTGCTTCTTTTTGCTAAAAAATTAAAATCACTATTATCAGAGCATAAATTCAAAAAAAAACAAATTTAATTGCTTTTTTACCAGCTTGCCAGCAAGCTTTGCTTTCTTAGCTGTCATGTTAGAGTCGATAGTACTGAGGTAAATGTGGATAAAAACACTCCCAAATTTTTATATAAGATTTTATCCTTAGAAAATTTCAGAAAAAGTGAAGGGCAAGAAAAACTCTGCCTTCATCCCGATGATAAAGCATTTATCCATTTTTCGATGGATAATCAATTAGAAAGAATACAG
>JAJFMG010000153.1 GCA_021772295.1 Chlamydiota bacterium
TTATCATTGCATGTGGAATCTTCGTAGCCATCGTCTTATTTTTAGAGCCAACTGTCGGTGATGGAAAGCAAACCCTAGTTGTTCGCTTTTCCAATATTAATGGCATTAATGTGGGTACAAGAGTAATGTTCGCTGGAAACCCAGTTGGTGAAGTTGTTAAAATCGAGCAAATACCTGATGCAAGAGCGCAACCCACAGATCAACTCGGTGATATCTACTTCTATCAACTCATTATTCATGTGGACTCCTCTGTCCGATTATACAATACAGATGAAGTCACGGTACAAACATCAGGTCTTTTAGGTGAGAAATCCATTGCTATTATTCCCAAAGCGCCTCCAAAGGGAGTAACGCCGAAGAGAATTACAGCTAAAACACCCGTCTATGCTGATTCTATCGATCCTTTAGAAAATGCCCTTAATGAAATTTCAGTTGTAGCTGATCGAATCGAAGATGCAGTTGACCAAGTCATTATCTGGATTGATGAAAATGGGGACGCATTAGGCTCTGCCATTCGATCATTTGATAGCGCAATGCAAGAGACCACAATTGCAATTGAAACACTTAACAACCTTCGTATTCTAGAAGATGTAAAACTTGCCACACAAAACTTCAATTATACACTCGAAGACATCCAAGATATTATGGCGTATCTCAATGATGAAAATGTATTCAATAATGCTGCAATTACTATGCGCCATGTTAAAAATGCATCCAGATCACTTGATATTACCCTTCGAGACATTGCCGATGGATCAGGCAGCCTTGGAAAATTCATCAAAGAAGATGGGTTTTACCTACGTATAAACTCCATGATCAGTAAGCTAAATACAATCTTCAACGATGTAAATCACTACGGATTTTTCTTTAATATGAATAAGGAATGGCAAAGAACAAGGCTAAAACAAATTTCTTGGTTAAACTCGCTTCAAACCCCACAAGAGTTCAAACAATACTTCGAAAAGGAAATCGATCAAATTAATACATCCATGAGTCGAATCTCTACATTGATTAACAAAGCAGATATTAGTCCTGACAAAGAAAAAATCTTTGAAAGTACACCTTTCAAAAAGGATTTCTATGAGCTCTATCAATCGGTAGAGGCTCTCTCAGATAGCATCAAACTTTATAATCAGCAGTTAACAGAAATAGATGCTGTTCAATAACGGATTCTAATGTTTAAGACGCTTCAATGAACTGTATTGAATTTAGGTTGCTAATTTTGACGTATTAGATTTATAAAACAAAATCCCAAATAATTTCTTTTCAAAAATAATAAACATCTTTTGCAAATAACTCTTCGAAGAGTTAAGATTCCGTTAATTTTCAAGATCAAATTATCACTTTGGAGGAAATCCCATGGCAGCTGTATCCCCACAAACTAATCGAGAAACAGATCCATTTGCTAATACAAGTAGTCCGGTATTAATTAGTCAACCAACTGATTCTCAAATGCCTGGACAGTTATTTACTTACTGCAACAGGGTATTTTCAGATCTAACTGGTAATTATATTACCGAAGTTGAAGTAGGGGAAATTGAAAGGCAATATCAACAAGGTACGGCGCAGCTAATAACTACACTTAATATTCTAGCAAGCAGAGTTGAAGAAGGGGTAGCCTTTATAAAAACGCAGGGCTCTCATATAAGAAAATTAATGAATGACTTACCCCCTGATGAATCTGAATTCAAAGTGTCTGCTGCTAACTTCAAAAATGAAGCTTTTAATACTGCCACTAATCTAAATCACAAAATTCAACATTTGCATGAAATATTTGCAGAAATATTATTTCTAAAGGATGAACTTCAAGAGAAAACTCTTACAGATAATAACTTTAGTGAACTGAATAGTAGATACGGTGATTTATGTCCTATTTGTATAACTACTATTTGGCAAACAGTTAAAGGAATCGAGGATAAAAATGGAAAGAAGGTATTTGAAGGACTATCGAGTCACCGTAGATATATAATAATGACTGCTGTGCAAGTTACAGATTTACAAATACAATGCCGCGATTTATCACAAAGGCTAACTGAGGCTTTGCAAAGCATTTTTTCCGATAAGTTCCCAAAAAATGATGATGACGTCTTATTTGACGAAGTTGTAACTACAAGCTCAATAATTACAAATACACCAATTGTAACTGACCCAAAATTATTTGAGAACTTTGTGCCAATAGCAAGCCATAGCCCCGTAAAAGCAAAATTAGATGCACTGCGAATTACTCTTGAAGATAATAAAGAGACAGCTAAAACATTAGATGCAAAACTAGCTCAAGCAGTTTCTGAGTCCAAAAAACAAATACTCTACCAAAATAGCATAAAAAATTATGACTTTGTAAGATTTACGCAAGAACTAACAGCTTTAACCACAAGTTTACGAGCTGAAATTGAAAGGTTAGAGAATGATAATGCAGCAATAATTGAATATACAAATTTGCTCTCTAATTATGAATTATTAGAACCAAGCTTTGCTGACAAAGTTTCCAAGAATAATGCAGCAGCAGCAGCGTTAATTGATGCACATGTTTTTTGGGCGAAACGCTCTGCAGACAAAGAAAAAGAACTCGTAGAAACATTTCAAGCAGAAAAAATTGATCCCATGAAAGGTTACATTGATCAATTGTATGCAGATCTAGAGCAACTTATTCCCATTGCAAGTAATAAAGAACAACAACTTACTCAAGAAGAAAAAGAAACACTCGGCCTCTCTAATTCTCCTTCAGATGACAGAGAATGGGGCATTACAAATAATATAGAAAGATTTCTTGGATTTGGAAGTCAAGAGGCTTAATTGACTGCGAACACTTGTCAGAGTAGTTGTCGCGTGGTTTTTTAATTTATGCTATCTCCTTTGAGAATGATGTTTTCCTTTTAGCTTTTTGGAGATTTAAATGCACTCACACAGGACAAGAAACACAAAAAATTGCTGCTATTTTCAGTAGTATTTATTGCTAATAATTCTTTGAATCTTTAATTTTTTTTTATTTATACTCATCACTAGGAGAAAACTCATGACAGCCACGTTAACAGATGCAGAGTTAGAGGATCTTTCAAGTAAATATTGGCAAGGTTTAAACAAGTCTAATGAATTTTTACTTTCACGTTGTCACTGCGTCGTTTGGAATCTATTCAATATAGGTATTACCTATGATAAGGAATTGGCTTCAAAAGTTTATGAGATAGGTCTTTTGAAAATATTTGATGATGAGAATGAGTGTTTGCAAGCTTATGTAAAATTTACTTCGGCAGTACATATGACATTAGACGCTCGAGCAATCAAAATTATGCAGGACCCCCGAATAATTAGAATGCAGGAAACGGCAAAAAAGATTAGAGAATTAAATCAAATAGCAGATGACGCTGAATTCCGTTTGGAAGCTGAAAAATGTATGCGGGAGGTTTTCATGGAAGCTGCTTACTTGAAGGATGAAATTATAATGCTTTTTGATGTGTTAAATAACTCATTAAAATTATTGTCTGAATTAAGAGACGATATTATCTCTGAAACTTTAACAGAAGAGGATTTTTCTAAATTGAAAAATTGCTATGGAAAATTAGATCCTAGTTCTAGAAAACTTCTTGAAGAATCATCCAAAAAGTTAGAGTCGCATAAATCCAGAATAAATTATAGTGTAGATGTGATTCTCCCGCACTCAATACAAATTTGTAATGAGCTATTACAGTTAGTG
>JAJFMG010000154.1 GCA_021772295.1 Chlamydiota bacterium
TCTCCTTTGATTTGCGCAATAAAAGATTCACTGTCCTTTTGATCTTCATCAAAACGCGATAGTATTGCTTTTTGCAAGGATGAGAGGATAAACTCCCCCTGAAAATCACCCACAGCTTCTTCCTCAAGGTAAATCCCAAGAGTTTCATTGCAATAAAATTGAAGAGGATTTCTAGCAAGTTTTCGAAGTTTAGAAATTGGAATATGGATAAACTCTTCTGTTTTATTTGCAAGTAAAAGGCTAGTTTCATTTGAACATGGAGGAATAAATGAAACGATCTCTTCACGCGTCCTATTATAATATACGCTCGCTGCCTTGAACATTTTCTTAGAAAAATTTTTAATCTTAGAATTCTCTGCGAAGTACTTTTGATCGAATCCAAAACTTGGATGATCGAAAAAAACCACTTCTTCCAGTAAATCAACATGCATCACTTTTTTCTGTATATGCTGATAGATCTCTTTCCAAAGAGGTGAGAAAGATTGCTCGGCCCCATCTACTGGGTTTCGATTAGAATAAAAAACTAAAAGATGTTCTTTGGTTAGATGCATCAGCTGCAAAAGAGTGTATCTATCTTCATCAATTTTGCTCGGAATGTAATCTCTTTGCGAAAGATTTTGCATCAAATCCAGTGAAGAAGGTGTTTTCTTTCTGGGAAAGGAGGTTTCACTCATTCCTAAAAGGGCATGCAGAGCCTTAGAAGTGAAAATACTATTATCAATCGAAGAGAAAAAAATAGATTGGTATGAAGTTTGATCACCTGCTGTTTGCTTTTGTAAAAAATCAAGCAGATATTTTTTTATGCTGGAGTAAGGATATCTAAAATTTGGCACTTTTTTTGCAAGTTCTCGTAATTTTTCAAGTGCTTGGCTCAATTTTCCACTTGCGACAACCTCCATTTGCACCTGATCATTTACCTTAAAATAAGTCGAGCATAAAGTTTGCAAGTGAAGCGCCCATTCTGCTAGCGTTTTATCTTCTCGAAACACAATCAAATCTCGTCGAAGTTTTTGACAAATTTCAATCCCTTTTCCAAGTAGACTCGCTTTAGAAAAAGGCATATGCATTAATGGGTAAAAACTTAAATCACTTGAATCTGCGCCTCCATCCACATTGATCACACACAGTGAATAAAGAAGATGCTCAAAACTATGAGAAAAAGATCCAATCGAATGCGATCCTCCCTTTTCTTTCGAAAACTCTTCTCGATGACCTGCATCAAACCCCCACCGTACATTGGAGTCTTTCATCCATTTACAAAAAGTCTCAGCCTCTTCTTTTGTTATAGAAAGAGCTGCTCTAAAGGACTCAAACGAAAATAAATGTAAAATTTCATCTCTTTCGAAAGAGCTTTTTTCAAGCGACAAAAAACTGATTACTGACTGCAAAAAAGAAGACTCCTCCACAAGAGACTTCTCATCTAGATGAATTTGAAAAGGAGATTCTGCGCTTTGAAAAACCATTTTAATATAGGGCGCATAGATTGACATGTCTGGCGCATAGACCGCAATATCACAAGGTTGTATTTCATGGTTTTTATCACATAAATTAACCAAAGTTGCATATAAACTTTCTACCTCACGCAAGTAACTTGGAGCGCTATGGATCTGAAAGGAAGTATCGCTATCCTCAAGAGAGTATTTACTTTCATGTTCACCATTTGCATCAAGTAAATCTTCCTGCAAGCATTCAAGCAACGTTTTTTTCTCGCTTGCAATTTTTGGAAAAAAAGAATGAATATCATATTCATGATCTTCAAAAAATAAGTTTTTTTCTCTTCCCATTTTTCCAAATTCTGCAAGAAGAAAGTTTTCATTTTGCAAAAATTGTTGCAAGTCATGTTCATTTTCCAAAGATACATTCATCTTCTTAGCTTTACTAAGAAGATGAAGCTTTTCCTTTGCACTTTTAAAATCTGTAGTTTGATACTCACTTAAACAAAGGTCATAATAAATAATATCGAAATGCAAACTGAGTTTATCAAAAAACTGATGAAAAACAGGCGGCATATTAGAAAAATGAAATAAATGAATTTCACCCTTACTTTTAGCTGACACGCTCGAATCCAGCTCATTGGATGTAATTAACTCATAGGGATAATTCCACAATAAAAAAGCTTTTTCGAAGAGTATTTTTTGCCAAGAATCCTTTGTCAAAAACTCTCGTAGAAATTCTCCTCCATAAATGCCATATTGGAAAAAAACACTACTTAACTTATTTGCAAATGCAGATATTTCTTTTTTTCCTTTATTCGCTATGTAGTCTTTAAGGGGCGATAAAACACTTGTTTTAAAAAAGGCAGGGTCTGACAGGGCCTCATGCAATATAGCCTCTAAATGAAGCCCTAAAACACTTGCTGTTGGAAAGGTTAGCTTCTTTTCTATAACAAAAGAAGATAGCTCTTGGACTGCTTCAAAAACGTCAAAACAGGTCAGATTAAATAAAACGCATTCTTTTCCCTGCTTTGCCAATTGAAAAAACAGCTGCTCCTTAAATGAACTATTGGGAAGGATAAGAATCCTTTTTCGAAAGGGATGAGCATCTTTTGCAAAAAGTTTTTCTTTAAGAAGTTGCACTAGCACTTCATAAAGATGACTTTGGTAGATTTCTTTTTTATTCATATATCAATTGTAACAAACCATCCTATTTGCTGTGATCATTCTTTTTGCAATTGCTTATTTATCTAAATCGCATATTCGGGCATAAAAGCCAGCAAATTTGCTACGCAAACTGGTATAAACAAAATGGAACAATATGAGTAATGCCCCATCATTTGGTCTTCGAACTTTGCAAAAGTTAGGTTTTCCTAAAGACGATTTTTATTACAAAAAACACGGGCTTCATTTTTTAAATATAGCCCAATTTTTCGGTGTGATAAATGATAATGTTTTTAAATACCTGATCCTTTTTTTATTTATTGACCTTCTCGGAGCTGAAAAATCAAACGACATTCTTTTTTGGGTGGGTATTATTTATGTTGTCCCCTTCTTACTATTTTCCTCTGCTGCTGGAATTATTGCAGATCGCTTTAGTAAAATGCGTATGGTTGAAGTTTTAAAAGTATCAGAAATTGTAATTATGATCCTTGGAGTCGTTGCATTCATTTATAAAAGTGAACTTGCAAGCTACGGTGTGCTTTTTCTTTTATCTTTTCAAAGCGCCGTTTTTGGACCACCTAAATATAGTATTATTCCAGAGCTTGTTGATGAAAGATCTGTACCGAAAGCAAATGGTCTTGTTACCTCCTTTACGTATTTGGCAATTATCATCGGTACTTTTTTAGCAGCCTTTCTAACGCAAATTACAAATAGAAATTTTCCCTTAACAGCGCTTATTTGCGTTGGTTTCGCTTTTATTGGTTTCTTAGCAAGTATTTGTATTCCCTACACCAAACCATCTAGAACCAAAAGAAAAATTAATCCCTTATTTTTCTATGAAATTTACAAAACTCTTCAGTTTTGTAAACCATATCCCCACCTACTCCCCTCTATTTTTGGAGCCGCATTTTTTCTTTATGTGGGGGCATTTTTTCAACTGAATTTTATTCCTTTTGCGATGGAATCCATGGGTCTAAGCGCCCTTGGAGGTGGGTATCTTTTTCTTACAACAGCAATTGGTATTGCAGGAGGTGCATATCTAGCGGGAAGACTTTGCAAAGAAAAGCCAGAGCTCGGTCTGTCATGCATAGGAGGCGCTTTTCTTTTTATACAACTTGTGCTTCTTTACTTTTTTTCTTCCTCCCTCACCATCACATTGATTCTACTTGCCGGTATTGGTGTTGCTGGAGGCCTCTTTATTGTGCCATTTGAGTCATTTATTCAGACTTGTAGCCCTACAGAAAAACGAGGACAAATCGTTGCATCATCGAATTTTCTAAGTTTTTGCGGCGTATTACTTGCCCCCATCTCACTCAAGATCTTCCATGGGGTATTCAAACTACAAGCAAATACAGGCTTTCTGATTGTTGGAATCATTACATCCCTTTTTACCCTTCTTCTTGTCATTAATCTAAAAAAGTATTTTGCAACCTACATTCACCAAATTATCCACCCATTTTATTCCTTAGATATTGCCAATTTTCCAGAAAATGACACTTTGCTGATTGTGTCAGATCATATTTCTATGTTTCAGCTTTTTCTGCTCTATGCAAAACACCCTACGTTTTCCTTTTTTCTTCATAAGAAACGTTCCAAAATTAGAGACCCTTTTCTCAAGATCATTCTGCCGATAAAATTCATCTACGGAAATAAGAAATACCAAGAACTTATCAACAAGACTCTTAATTCTAAAACAACTAAAAAATGCCTCATTATGCCAAGTATATATTGGGAAGATGCAAAAAAAATTGAACAATCTGGAGAAATACATACTCTCGGCATTAAGAAAAATGGAATACAAAAAGCGCTTTTTTCTAAAAAAGAAGTGCTGATTACTTTTTCTAAAATAGAGAAGAGTTAACCGAAACAACTGCGTATTTTTATTTTAACCTGAAATACAGATTCCTCCAGGAATCTGGCAATTCACATCCTATGAGGATAAAAGCCGCCCTTGCATTACATTTTAAAATAAGAGCACTCCTTTTATATCAAACAAGGGAATGAATAACTTGCAATGCAATTAATAGACTCAAAAGGCGTAAATCAACTCTAATTCATATTGCTTGTAACGGATAAAAGGGCCGATGTTATCATTAAGATTGATAGATTGCTGCCAACTTTGAAAAACAGTGATGTTGTTTGTGGCAAGGTATAGCAACTGCATAGCAACACCCTTGTAATTGGTCCCACCAACAGCTGTCTCTCTTGTGGTACTATCGCCTCTGGCTCTTGTTCGATCAGAGTAAAAACCCACTTTTGCTGCGTTTCCCCTCCCTATTCCGCTTACGTCAAACTCAGGGATAGATTGCGCACCAACCACTTGATAATTGATATCAAAAGACCAGTCCCCTTTCTTTCTGATCTCACCTACTGAAAAACCACCATAACCTGCCATATTTGCTTTTTTATCACTAGCCACCTCTAATCTGTGCGCTGCGTGGTTATATAAAAAAGCTGAGTAAATTGTTATCATTTTACCAAGCCACTTAGGTTGGAATTTATAACCAATGATACCCTGCGAGTTTGTAAAGCGGTAAAACCTCTGTTTGATTTGATCTTTTTCTGTAAAATGCTTGGTATTCCAGTTAATCAATGAATACTTGGAATATAGACCTGTATTTAGGATATTAAGTAGCCCAAACTCTCCCACATAACCATAATGATCATCTCTTTCATCGATAAGAAATGGACCGCCATGGAAATAGAAATCACCTGCTTGATCGAAGGCATGATCGTACTTGAGCATTATTCCATCCATAAAAGATCCAAATTCAATGCGCGAATCAAATGTATACCCAAAATTTCTTCTTCCAAATTCTAAATCAACAGTAAAAGTATCTTTATTGATCATTCGAAACCCCAAAAAGGCTCTTTCTAAGGCTATGCCACTAAAGTCACCTGAAATAGCCCCTGCGTTATCATCGAATTCAATCTTAGCTGTGGCCCAAGTTCGGTCTGTTCGATAATCAAGTAGAAGGTTCACTTCGATATCATAGGTATCACTTGGCACTCCAGAAACAGCGCCATTAGCTCCTCTTTGTTTAATACCATTTCTTTTTTCACTTGTAATTTGCATCTCTGTTCTGACTTCACCACTAATGGATAAATTTCCACCAAGTTCTTTTACAGTCACTTGTCTTTTTGTGTTTACCCAGTCACGAAGCGCTTCAATATCGATATCTTCTGTAGAGGATTCATCTATAGAATACAGTAAACCTGTTCCCATGAGAAAAAATGATGTGACAAGATACGCCGTTTTTTTTGAAATAAAAGAAAGGAATTTAGTATGCATTTAAGAGTTGTGCCAGGTTAATATCATTGGAAAAAGTATAGAAAACCATGTGTTAAATTGCAAAAAGAAGCAGCAGAAACAGTATTCTTAAAAGCGAAGTTTTGCATCAAGCGTAATCGCAGTTTCATTTACAAACCTCCCCTCAATAGATAGAGAACCTAATTTGTTTTGATTGATTGTAAATCCTACATATGGGCCCATGTGATTTTTAGGTTCCAGCTCGAGATTTTGAATCTTAGAGCGAAAGGATTGGTATGAAAGACCAACGTATGGGTGAAACCACTGTAGCGGATATGTGATTCCCATTGAAACTTGCCATTGGTCATAAGAAAAGTTCTTTGGTTTTTTAACCTTGATCTTATTTATTTTTAAAACATCCACATGGCTATTTGTTTTTAGGAAAGAGGCATCAAGCCCGAGTGCAAGTTTTTTGAAATAAAGAAGGCAGACTCTACTTCCCACTTTCCAGGTAAAGTTGTTTTTTGTTTCGAGGTCTACTTTGCCAAGAGGGCCTCGGTTATCTTCAATATCAAAAGAGGAAACGCCCAATGCAAAATATGGCTCTAAACGATTGATAAAATTAAAAGAAACCTCTCCCATTTGTAAAAAGTACTTTGATTCATTTACTTTTGCAAAGGGACCATCTTGCCACTGCATCTTTTTGCTAAAACAATACTCTCCAATATATGAGGCGCTAAATCCAAGTGGAGCATCTTCTTTTATGAAGATGCCGTATTCAGGTAGATCCGGCAACGCCGGATTACCAATGTATGATGCTAAAAGAGATCCATACCACAAAACAATAAGGGATTGTGTAAAACGTCGCATGATTACCTTAAGAATTCGGAATGTAAAGCGGATTTACATATTCCAAAGTTCGATAAGTTTTCCGGCTAAAATTTCGATCATGCATTTTAGGCTCTATTCCTTTTTTTGCAAAGGGATCCGATACTAAAGGGCCTAAAAGTATATTATTTATACCAAGTAAATACGTTGGACTGTTTTCAAAGGAGTCATCTGTACTGTCTTGATTTGCAGGAATGCTCTTTGCAATTTTAAACCCAAACGAATCTAAGAAATAAAGTCCTTCTAAATTTATTCTTCGCACAGCGCAAACGAGCTTATAAAGCTCCCTGTTTTCATTTAGAACGGCATTTAGAATATTTGATCCAATATGCATTCTTTTAAAATCTGTACGTATCGCAGATTTTCTGATAAAAATATTTTCGGGATACTGTGACAAGTCAAACGAGAAAAAACCGATAACATCGCCCTGATCTTTTGCTACCAAAAAGCAAGTGTCAATTTTTTGACTTCTAAGAATTTCAATCTCTTGATCAATTTCATGAAGTAAAAACTTTTTGATATTGTCTGTTTTAAGAGCATTTGGCGCAATATTTCGATAGTTATGTGAAAAGCTATTTAAGTAGACGCTTCTTACACCTAAAATGTCAGAAAAGCGATTCCACTCATATGAAATGCCATCTTCTTCAAAATCTATGAAATTACACGCGCAAAAAATAGGAGTGATAAAAAATGCACACAGGAAAAAAAACAACGTCATTGAGCGTTTCATGAAAAGATCCTCTTTTTCTTTAAAATAACCCGTAGTCTATAATGAAAAATAATTAAAAGAATAGCTCTATAGTAAAAGCTGTTTTCAAAACCAAAAATTGTCTGGATTTACAAATATAGCCTTCTTGCTTTTCCTTTTTTCTTCTATAAAGTATCCTTGGGCTCTAATGCAAATATAGGAAAACTTAGATCATGATTGTTTTGGTAAAAGGGGAAAAAATTGAGCTAGAGAAAGGCTCTACATTAAAAACTCTAAGTGAAAAGCTTAAGCTAACAATGCCACACCAAGGCGTTGCTGCCACAATCAATGGAATTCAAAAAGATCTAAGTGTGGGTCTGAATGACGGCGATAATGTTGCCTTTTTCGACTTCAACTCAGATCTTGGAAAAGAAGTCTTTTGGCACACTTCAGCGCATGTCCTGGCGCAGGCAATCCTTCGATTATATCCGAATGCAAAACCAACCATAGGCCCTCCTATTGAAAAAGGCTTTTATTATGATTTTGCCGACTTAGAGATTTCTGAAGATGATTTCAAAAAAATCGAAAAAGAAGTCAAAAAAGTTATATCTGAAAATCACAAACCAGAAAGATATGTATTTGCTTCTAAGGCAGAGGCTTTAGAAACCTTTAAAGACAGCCCTTACAAGAGTGAGCTCATCAGGGGTTTTGATGAAGATGGAGAGTTTTCTGCCTATAAACAAGGTGAGTTCTTTGATCTATGTCGCGGCCCGCATCTATTTAATATTGGAAAAATCAAAGCTTTTAAAATCATGAAAACCTCAGGCGCTTATTGGCGCGGAGATTCTGATCGAGAAATGCTTACTCGTATTTACGCTATTTCCTTTCCAGATAAAGAAGATTTAAAAAAATATTTGCATCAGTTAGAAGAAGCCAAAAAAAGAGACCACCGATTGCTCGGAAATAAGCTCGATCTTTTTTCTTTCCATGAAGAAGCTCCTGGCATGCCCTTTATTCACCCGAAAGGATCGATTCTGTGGAATCAGCTTGTCTCCTTTTGGAGAAAACTTCATAGAAATTGTAACTATGAAGAAATTCTTACCCCCCAACTTGTAAGTAAAAGTCTTTGGGAAACATCTGGTCATTGGGATCATTATAAAGAAAACATGTACCTATCTTCCATTGAAGAAAAAGAATTTGCATTAAAGCCTATGAATTGCCCAGGTTGCATGCTTTACTTCAAGTCAAAATCCCATAGCTACCGTCAATTTCCTCTTCGAATTGCTGAATTTGGACACGTGCATCGCCATGAGCTTTCGGGTTCATTAAATGGACTTTTTAGAGTACGCAGTTTCCACCAAGATGATGCGCATATTTTCATGACCCCAAGTCAAATTAAAGAAGAAATTTTAGGCGTTTTAGAACTTGCCGATAAGTGTTACTCCCTATTTGGCTTAAAATACGTCTTAGAACTTTCGACAAGACCTGAAAAATCCAAAACCATTGGGTCAGATGAAGAATGGGAAGTCGCAACATCTGGTCTTAAAGACGCCTTGGATGAGTGGGGTGCACCATACTCAATCAATGAAGGTGATGGTGCTTTTTACGGGCCTAAGATTGATATTCATATCTTAGATAGTCTCGAGAGATCATGGCAGTGTGGTACAATCCAACTAGATATGTCACTGCCGCAAAAATTCGATCTTCATTTTACCGATCATGATGGTGAGATGAAAAGACCTGTGATGATCCACAGAGCAATCTTTGGATCAATTGAAAGATTTCTTGGAATTATCATCGAGCACTTTGCTGGAAAGTTCCCTCTGTGGATCAATCCAAGACCTGTTCGTATTTTAAATGTTGCCGATAGACATTTACCATATGCAAAAGAGGTTCAAAGAAATATCGAAAGAGCTGGCATTATCTGCGAAATAGATTCTTCCAATGAATCCGTGAGTAAAAAAGTGCGTACAGCGCAGCTACTTCAAATCAATTATATGCTAACAATTGGCGATAAAGAGATGGAAAATAAATCAATTAATGTTAGAACAAGAAACAACATCGTCCACGGAGAATTAACACTTGAAAAATTCCTTGCAACAAT
>JAJFMG010000155.1 GCA_021772295.1 Chlamydiota bacterium
ATTTCCAACCATATCGTAGCCTGACATCTATAAGAAGCTGTTGAAAAACTTAAGCTTTATAATGAGGTGATTGTTAAGGAATATTAATCTATGAGAGCTGAAAAAATTATTTTTGCTAGTGATTTCAAGGGAATTAAACTAAGGGAGAACCTGTGTGAATATGCTAATCGTTTTGGTATACCCATTGAAGATATTGGGATATTTGAAGGTTCTCCTCTTGACTTCATAGATGTTACAAAGCAGTTAGCTCTCAAGCTCTCTTCTCCCAATACTTATGGGGTATTAATTTGCAATGATGGCCATGGGGTTTGCATGGCAGCCAATAAGTTCAATTTTATACGAGCTACACTGTGCTATTCCCAAGAAGATGCTCAGAAAGTCCGAAAAAAACTGAATTCTAATGTACTTTGTCTTGGTTGCCAGAATTTTTCACCAGATCAAGCTATATCTTGTTTGAATGCCTTTATTGAGACAGAATTTGAGCAAGATAAATATGGAAAAAGTATTGAAAAGCTTGGAGCGTTTGCCACAGCACACGCTGACAATGGTGTTAACTTAATTGTTCGAGGAATAATCTCCTGCCGAGATCATATTTTACTTTCAACGACAACAAAGCATAATCAAGAATTTGGCAAAAATCTTTTTTTTCTTCCAGGAGGACATGTTGATTATAATGAATCAGCAATCTCTGCTTTAAAAAGAGAAATATTAGAAGAGATGTATCTACAAGTGAACGACATAAAGTTTATTGGAGCCTTAGAGTGTAGCTGGGATAAAAAGGGCAATATTTATCATGAGCTCAACTTGGTATATCGCGTTGATATTACAAATTTATCCTTAGATACTCCTCCCAGGTCCTCCGAACCTTTTATTGAGTTTATTTGGTGTCCCTTATCGAAGATTTCGGAATATCATATTCTGCCAGAACAACTAAATCCTATGCTACAAGAGGTGGCAAAGAATACAGACACTACGCTTTTTTATAGCCAAATGATGCAAATTACTTAGGGATATCCGTATGGTAAAATCGATTTTATTTCTATTTTTGTTTCTATTTTTGTTTCTGGGTGCTCTGCCTTCTCTTTTTTCCTCGATAGTCATTATTGAAGGAATGAGTGGTGCTGGAAAATCTTCTTCTGTCGTATCCTTATACCCACAACTTTCTAATAAATTTCTTGTTTTTATGCCCTGTTTTCTTAATATCCTTCGAGGATACTTTAGAATTTCGATCTGGTTATTTTCATTTTGCCAGTCATACAGCAAAAAAAATCTATGGAAATGGAAGTACAGATATCGAAGTGGAAAATATTTTTAAAATTAATTCATTCTGTTCTATATGGGCAAATTTTAATTATTGTTGGAAAGAAGGACTCTCTTTATCCATTGAAAATAAAACTCGTCTCTACTTTTACACATGGAGCTTAGGACCAAAGCTCTTTCTTTCTGTTATACACTCCTATGTAGATCTATACATAGGAGTAGGCCCTACAATATCTTATGTGCATGTAAGAGATTATACAAATTATCTCCCTCCTACCACTAATAGAGCAAGTGTAGGCTGCGTAGGAAAATTAGGGCTTTTGATTTATCCATATAAGCGTTTAGCACTTGATGTTTTCTTTGATTACTATTATCAACCCGTCCACACAAGAAAAAGTAGCACGGTCACACAAAGCTATCTTAACCTCGGAGGCTTCCGTACTGGAGCAGGCATCGGTTATATTTTCTAATCGAATCCCTCTCATAAGCCAAACTTTTGGTTTATTCTCTTCTGAAAGTAAAATAGCAGACTTGAGGTCTGCTATTTTAGTTTCGGAAGAGGAGGGATTCGAACCCCCGGTCCCTTGCAGGACTCCTGTTTTCAAGACAGGCGCGATCGGCCACTCTGCCACTCTTCCACATTCGAAACGATCAAAGAGTATATAAATCTCTTAATTGAAAATCAAGGGAATTGCTCCAGAAATCTCATGTCATTTTCCATAAAAAGACGAATATCTGAAATTCCGTGTTTTAGTAAGTAGACTCTCTCTACTCCACCACCCCATGCAAAACCAGAGTAAATTTCAGGATCAAGACATCCTCCCTTTAACACCTCAGGATGTACCATTCCGGCACCACATACCTCTAACCAACCGGTATCTTTACAAAGACGACACCCTTTACCCTTACAAAGAGTACATGAAATATCAACCTCTACGCCAGGTTCAACAAAGGGAAAGTAACTGGCCCGCACTTTTACTTCGATCGACTCTCCAAAAAGTCTACTATAAAATTCTTTCAATGTAGCAAGAAGATCTCTGACGGTTACATTTTTATCAATATACAACACATCTAGCTGATGAAAGATCACATGTGATCTTGAAGAAATCGTTTCATTACGATAACATTTACCTGCACTGACCATGCGGATAGGTGGTGAAAATTCCTCCATCACCCTTTGCTGAAAACTTGTCGTATGCGAACGCAATAGCGTATGCTCATCAAGATAGTACGTGTCTTGCATATCTCTTGCAGGATGATCCTCAGAATAGTTAAGTCCCCCATAATTATAATAGTCAGACTCGATTTCAGAGGTCATATATACACTAAATCCCATAGAAGACATGATTTCTAACATCTCTTCAATCATTTGAGATATAGGATGCATTCTACCAAGCATTTCTCGTCGTCCAGGAAGACTTACATCAAGGGTCTCTTTTTCAAGTCTCTCCAATAGCTCTTTTGATTGGAATGCATCATAAAGATTTTCCAGCTCATCTGCGATATATTCTTTTAAATGATTGATTTCTTTACCGAGCAGAGGACGCTCTTCTTGCGATACAGAACGAAGATCCTGCATAAGAGACGAAATAGGCCCCTTCTTACCAAGATATTGCACGCGGAGAACCTCCACATCTTGACTCAAAGAAGAAGCCTTTGTAGCTGCATCAAACTCTTTTTTCAATTTTTTGATACGATC
>JAJFMG010000156.1 GCA_021772295.1 Chlamydiota bacterium
ACACCCCCTTCTCTTTGTTGGCTTACTGAATCCGCATTTATCGCATCAGACTATTCTCTTGTTTGTGCAACACCTGAATTTTATAGTATTAAAGGCCTACAAAGACTTTCATATTTTATGCACTACATTGCAAAGAGACACCCTTTTGAGGTGATTGGTGTTGCTCTTTCCTTTTGGAACCATAGAGGAAAAAATAATGAAACGTTCCTAGAAGTGGTAGAATCGACATTCCCTGGAAAAGTTTTAGATACAAAGGTCAGAAGGGACATTGCAGTATCGGAGTCTGCAATACACGGTAAACCCATCTTTTCTATTTTTCCAAAATCTAGAGCTGCTGACGACTTTGTAGCGCTCACAAATGAACTTCTCGAAAAAATGGAATGTAAAGCAGCTTTACATTAGGAGCTAGGTAATGTCAGATAAAAAAGGCTCTATGCTTTTACAAAGACTTAAATCCTCTGTTGTAAAGTCTTCAAAAATGGATGAGCTTGCAGAAAGAAGTACATCGGGTTCTCTTTCGAGTTTTTCCGGTGTCTTTAATGTTAGCCCAATTGAGGAAAAAGATCTTCTTCCATTGCAGTCTCTTTTAGAGAAGTATGCATCCACTGCTTCTGATTTAAAACAAGACTTAGACATTCTTTCGACCCTTACATCAGAAGTAAAGGCTATACATTCTCAGTCCATTATTTTACATGGTGAGCGTATACAAAAAGCGCAAAGACTTCTTACAAACTATTCGGACGGCGCTTTTTCTGCCTGGCTAATGCATACTTATGGTAACAGGCAAACCCCTTATAACTTTTTGCAATACTTTGAGTTTTATCAAACTCTCTCCCCGGTTTTGCAATCCAAAATGATGGAACTACCTAAGCAAGCTATCTACACCCTCTCTTCTAGACACGGAGACATGCAAAAAAAAGAAGCGATTATTCTAGAATACAATGGTGAAACCAAAAAGCAGCTTCTAAACACTATCCAAGATGCATTTCCTCTATCCATTGAAGATAAACGAAAATCAAAAAGACCAAAAAACTCTCTCAAATTACTCCGCGAAGTAAAAAAATTAATCAACCACAAAGATTTCAAACCTACTGTATCTGAAAAACAAGAGATTACAGCCTTGCTTACAGACCTTGTTGAAAACCTTAGGAAAACATAAATCTATGGATCGATACGAGACACCCCTTGCAACTAGATATGCAAGCGATGAAATCAACAAAATCTTTTCTAAAAAAAACAAATACCTTACCTGGAGAAGGCTTTGGATAGCCCTTGCTAATACTCAAAAAGAACTTGGGGTAAATATTTCAAATAAGCAAATTGATGAGATGGAAAAAAACATCGAAAACATCGATTTTGCAAATGTAGCAACTTATGAAAAAAAATTCCGCCATGAAGTGATGGCTCACATTGCAGCTTTTGCAGATGTTGCGCCATCTGCAAAATCAATCATTCATCTTGGAGCCACATCTTCTTATGTCATGGATAACACAGATCTGATTCAAATTAAATCAGCGCTTTCGATCAACCAAGAAAAATGTATTTTGCTTCTTTCAAAGCTAAATCATGTAGCTTTGAAACACTCTGGTACAAAATGTCTGGCATATACGCATTTTCAGCCTGCTCAAGCGACGACTTTTGGTAAACGAGTATGTTTGTATATGCAAGATCTTCTTTTCGATTATAAAGACATTGAAGCATATTTAAATGAATTCCCCTTTTTGGGTGTAAAAGGTGCTACAGGCACACAAAGCTCATTTCTAGCTCTTTTTGCAAATGATGCAGATAAAGTTACAAAGTTAGATCAACTACTATCTCATAAAATGGGTTTTAAAAAATCTTTTACAATTGCCTCTCAAACCTATCCACGAAAGCAAGATGCAAGATTACAATCTCTACTTTCAGGCATTGGCATAACGCTTCATAAAATGGCAACAGACATTCGACTTCTCTCTCACACAAAAGAAGTGCAAGAGCCTTTCCAAAAGGATCAAGTGGGTTCCTCTGCAATGGCCTACAAACGCAACCCTATTCTCTCAGAGCGCATTTGTTCTATAGCTCGGTACTTAATCTCGCTTAAGGAGAATGCAGATTATACAGCGTCGCTACAATGGCTTGAGCGATCTCTTGATGACTCCGCAAATAGACGTATGAGTATTGCAGAAAGCTTTTTAGCAGCTGACAGTATTTTAAATCTTGCTTGCTTTGTCATAGATGGGCTACATGTTCATGAAAAAGTAATGGCAAAACACTTAAGAGAAAAGCTTGCTTTTCTTATTACAGAAGATCTTGTAATTGCTTGTGTAAAAAAAGACCAGGACCGTGAAGATATTCATCTTCGCATTAAAAACCATGCCAAAAAGATTCAAGATGATATCAATGATGGTAATGATACAGAAAATCTGCTTGGTCTAATTGGCAAAGATAAAGCAATCGATCTAAGCATAGATGAAATCAATCAGATTATAGATTCTTGCAGCTTTACAGGCTTATCAGAAAAGCAAACGGTTCACTTCCTCAAAGAGG
>JAJFMG010000157.1 GCA_021772295.1 Chlamydiota bacterium
CAAGAACTTCAGATCCTCGATATGGTGGATTAGAGCAACTAGAGAGAAGACAACTGATTAGAAAAAAACTAGAAAATATGCACTTCACTTGTCCACCCTTCGCCTTTTATAAATATGGAGCGGTATGCTACCATGGGAACGAGTTTTTTTTTAGAAGAATTAAAGTAAATAATTTCTTGATAGTAAACAACATGAGTCACTCTATTTTTATAACTGGAATCGCTGGATTCATTGGTTTTCATACAGCTATAGCGCTCAAGAACCTTGGGGTGAGCGTGTATGGATGTGACAACTTTAATGACTATTATGACGTTTCTTTAAAAAGATTACGGGAGCAAAAATTGCAAGAAGCAAACATCCCCGTTTTTTCATATGACATTGCTAATAGCGCATCCATAAAAAAACTACTGCAAGAGAACAAAACTTCTCACATAATTCATTTGGCAGCCCAAGCAGGCGTTCGATATTCTCTAAAAAATCCAATGAGTTATATTGATACCAACGTAAAAGGATTTACCTCTCTTTTAGAAACAATCAAAGAAATACCAGGTATTAAACTTATTTATGCATCTTCATCGTCTGTATATGGGTTAAATGACAAAGTTCCCTTTAGTGAAACTGATCGAACCGACAGCCCAGCTAGTCTCTACGCTGCTACAAAAAAAATGAAAGAACTCTTAGCTCACACCTACCATAATCTCTATCAAATTCCTATGCTTGGACTACGCTTTTTTACAGTGTATGGCCCCCTTGGTAGACCAGATATGGCCTATTTTCATTTTGCAAAAGCTATCGATGAGCAAAAAATCATCGATGTATATCAAAATGGCCTTTTGATGAGAGACTTTACCTATATCGATGACATTGTAGATGGCATTGTTGCCTCTATAGATGCTCCTTTTTCATATGAAATCTGTAATCTTGGAAATAAGAAAAAAGAAAGTGTCAACACACTTGTATCTCTTTTAGAAAAGCATCTTGGTAAAAAAGCGAAGGTGAACTTTGCTCCTTTTCAAAAAGGTGACGTTACTCAAACTTTTGCAGATATTGAAAAAGCGCAAAACCTCTTTGGATTTAATCCAAAGACATCACTCGATGAGGGTCTCTCCAAATTTATCACTTGGTATCAAAACTATAAAATCCAAACTCAGATTTTACTATGAATAATCTTTTGGAATGCTTGCCCTATATTTTCAATTAAATCGGATGCAATCACATCATATGAGGTGTTTTTTTGCGCAGCAATTTCTCCCGATAAACTATGCAAAAAACACCCTAAAGCGGCGCTTGCATAGCAGCCTATTTTTTGCGCAATAAAAGATGCAATCATACCTGTTAACACATCACCAGACCCGGCTGTTGCCATTCCAGGATCACCTCGATAGATAATCAAAGGGATCTTCAAGGGCGCAAATATAAAGGTAGCAGCCCCTTTTACAACAAGCATCGCCATGCTTTTTTCTACGTAACCTTGGCAAAGGGTAATGAGATCCGCATCTAAATCTTTAATAGAAACATCTAATAAATTTGCTAATTCTTTTTTATGTGGCGTTAATACAAGAGGGCCATTATGAGAACCTATATCATCTTTCAGAGCAAAAAGTCCATCCGCGTCAATTAGTACTGGCAAAAGAGTTGCTTGAAATATTTTTTTTACAAAAGAAATACTACTTTCAGATTTTCCCATTCCAGGTCCTATATAAATCGAACTTGCTCTTTTTTCTTCTTCAAGAAAATGAGAAATATTTTCTTCTTCTATAGTAGAGGTGAGAATTTCAGGGGCTAAAGTTTCGTTGATATCAGCGTCTTTGGGATAAAAAAGACGAACGATACCACACCCCGTTCGAAGAGCTGCTAAACTTGAAAGTTTAGCAGCTCCCATCATTCCTTTTGATCCTGTAATACCAAGAACATACCCAGCCTCATATTTATGCCTTGATCGTTTAATGTCTGGAAGGCATGCCTTCATTGCAATTTCATCTAAAATATGAGCTACTGGCTTCTCATTTGCAATATAGGAGGAATCAAGACCAAAATCTATACTCTGCAATCTACCAATATGATCCATGCCATCACGAAGAAAGAAACCAATTTTGGGGAGCCCTAAAAACATTGTAACGTCTGCTTTGATGGCTATAGGATTAACTTCTCCAGTATCCCCGCAAAGACCCGATGGAATATCGATAGATAGCATAGGAATTGAAGAGGCATTTGCCTTTTCAATCACACTTAAAATCGGCTCCGAAACAGGTGGCGAAAAACCAGTTCCTAAGAGGGCATCCACAACAACGCCTGAACTTAAATGCATGTGCTCAAAGGATCTATGGTACTCTCCACCTTTAGCTACATATCGTTGTTGCATTTCTTGATTTAATGCGCTGCAATGCTCGCTTGGAAAAAGGGCGTATGCTTCCACTTCAATATCTTTTTCAATAAGATGCATACCAAGCACATACGCATCACCACCGTTATTTCCTTTACCAATTAAGAGAGTAACTTTCTTTTTAAAGTCATTCTCAAGCAGATAAGCAGCTACAAAATCAGCAAGGTTTTTCCCAGCAGTTTCCATATATTTTTTGGAAGAAAAGCCATCTTCGATGCTTTTAGCTTCCATTGCAGCCATTTGCTTTGCACTAACAACTTTAAACCCTTCCATTTAACGGTGCTCGTCTTTTACAGGTCTTGTAAGTAGTCCTTTTACGGCCTTTTGAGGATCGAGACCTTCGTAGATAATTGAATATACCGCCTGAGTAATTGGCACACTCACCCCTGTTTTTTTACTGAGTTGCAAAGCGGATACGCACGTGTATGCGCCCTCTACCACCATTCCAATTTTTTCTTTGGCATCTTCTGCAGAGTAGCCTTTAGCAAGTAATTCACCAAAAATATTATTTCTAGAAAATTTCGAT
>JAJFMG010000158.1 GCA_021772295.1 Chlamydiota bacterium
CAATCAAACAAAACAAGCTAAAAGCTTCAAAGGATGCAACTCGTTGGACGATTAAACTGAGTGATTTAGAAGCATATAGAAAAGGTAAATATTCAAGATCGAAATCGACATTTGAAGGAGAGCTTCTATTCGATAATGAAAAAGGATTTTATTCGATTAATCAAGCCGCCAAAATGCTTGGTGTGCCAGCTCAAAAGATTTATTACGCCACAAGAATTGGTCTTCTAAAAGCATCTAGAAAAGGCGCTGCTTGGGTAATTCATTCTGATGATATTAAAGGTTATCAAGAAAACTACCTCAATAAAAAAACGACTTCCTCTTTAGTAATGTAAGAGAGAAGTTTTTTTTATTCGTAGTAAAAGCCAAATGATTTGAATGGAACTGATCTGCGAATGGAGACGAGATGAAATATTTCTAGGAAGAGCTTAAAAGATTCTTTTAAGCTCTTTTTTTATCTAAGACAAGCAAGGTTTCTACATGTGTAGTTTGTGGAAACAAATCAAACGGCTGGTATGACACTAGCTCATATTTTTCTTTCGTAAAAATAGACACATCTTTAGCAAGCGTAATTGGCATACAGGAAATATAAATAATTCTCTGCGTATTGCTACTCAGAATCAGCTCCGTCACATCTTTTGGTAGTCCGGTTCGAGGAGGGTTGGCAATAATTAGATCTACTTGGTTAAGCGTTAGAAAAGATGCTATTTTTTCTTCGACCCTGCCTTGAATAAAAGTTACATTTTCCACTTTATTTTCTTTGGCATTTTTCTTTGCAAGATGAACTGCTCTCTCGTTTGACTCAATGGCGTAGGTTTTAATGTTTTGTTTGCCGAGTAAAAGACTCGTGATACCAATTCCGCAGTAGAGATCGAGCGCTTTTTTGCAAGTGGATGGAACAAGGTTAATAAGAGATTGATACAGTTTTTTTGCCTCTGGTAAATGATTTTGAAGAAAGGAATAGGGAGAATAGGCAATTTTCAAATCAAAAAGAGAAATCGTTAGATTTTTTTTACCAAATTTCCGCTCTTCTTTAGGCGTTTTAAGGTAGATGCTTTCAATATTTGGGTGTTTAGAAAGAAAGGTTTCTATTATGTGCTTAAAACCGCCTGGAAAATTTGGAAAAAAGGAAAACCCAAGGAGGTATTTAGAGTCTGATTTAATGAGTTTGAGAGTAGCTTTAGAAACACCAATATTCGATAGATTTTCTAATAAATGCTCGACTTGCTCAAAAATTGGATCATCTAAATGAGCGAAGATAGGACATTTTTTAATAGGCACAAGTGTGACATTATCTTGATGAATATATCCCGAGGTAAATCCAGCTCCTTTTTTTCTCATCTGCAAGGTAATGTGTTTTCTGTACTTCCAGGTGATCTCAGGTGGAATAAGAGCAAGGGGTGGGACAGATAGTTTACTGTGATGCTTAATAGAATCTGCTACAAAGCTTGTCTTGGCTTTAATTTGCTCATCATAAGAGATATGTTGAAAATGACAGCCCCCACATTTTTGGAAATAGGGACAAAGTGGTTTAGTGCGAGATGCGCCTTCTTTTAGAAATTCAATTACTTCTCCAACGCCGTGATTCTTTTTAAGTTTCGTAACACGGAACTTGATTTCATCACCAACCGCTGTATGTGGAATAAAGAAAATAAGGTTATCGTATTTTACGATCCCACGTCCACCAAAAGATAGAGAAACTACTTTTGCGGTAATAGTCTGTCCTTTATGAAGTTTTACTGGATGCATTTATTCTTTGATTTTGATGTCTTTGATTTGGAGTTGAATCCTCGATTTATTTAAGAAAATATTGACCTGTGGGGTGAAAGCAACTTCTAAATAAAGTTCTTTTCTAAGGAGTTGGGGTCGCATTTCTGCAAAATTAAAAGCAATTCCCTCAAGAATTCTCTCATCTTGCTCTAAATAAAGTTTAAGGTGTTTTCCACCGACAACTTTTGGAGACCAGCTTTGTTTTACTGTTGTATATAAAATAGGCGCTGGATTGCCCATGCCGAAGGGTTCTAATAGTGATAGAGACTCTAAAAAATCAAAGGTAAGATCTTTGAAGGTAACATGTGCATCAAGGTGTAATTTTGGAAGAACATCAAGAGATGCAAGTCCCTTGTTTGCAGCTTCTATAAATAACTCTTTATATTCTGGGATATTTTCCTCTTTGATCGATAGCCCAGCAGCATAATCATGCCCACCAAAATTGAGTAGCAGATCTCTGGAATCCTTTAAGATGTTTAGAAGAGGGAACTCAGGAATTGTTCGCAGTGATCCCTTACCAATGCCATCTTCAATCGCAATTACTGTTGTCGGTCTATTATATTGTTTTGCGATTCTTGCAGCAATAATAGGAATTGTTCCTGGGTGCCACTTATCAGAAAAAAGAACAATTGCCTTTTCTTGTAGAAGGGCTTTGTTGTTTTCGATAAATTCTTCGATTTCATCCGAGTCTTTGCGCTCAATTTTTTGCCGCTCGATATTATTAAGATCGAGTTCGATGGCTAAATTTTCAGCTTTAATTGGATCTTTAAGTAGTAAAAGTTCAACGCCCTTTCTTGGGTCTGCTATTCGCCCTAAGGAGTTAAGTCTTGGAGCTATTTTAGAGGCAACATCTGTCGTTGTGATTTTGGAAGGATTAAGTTCACATACTTCAAGCAATTTTAAAAGACCAATTCGTTTAGTTTTACCAAATTGTTTCAACCCATATCTTGCCAAAATTCGATTTTCACCTTGCAGGGTTCCCATATCTGCAATGGTGCCAAGCGCAACAAGATCTAAAAATCGTTTCAGATCTATATTCTTTGTACTGATCTCTCCAGAGCTTACAAGCATATTGGTAAGTGCATGGGCAAGCTTGAAAGCAACCCCTACACCAGTAA
>JAJFMG010000159.1 GCA_021772295.1 Chlamydiota bacterium
AGCTACTCTCTTATTTTTGACAATGCAAGCGTCATGCCCCTTACCATTGAGACTCATAACCTTTTTGATATTGGCTATCTAAAGCAAATAGCTCACGAAAACAACTCCCTCGATTATTTTACTCTCGAATACGCCTTTCCTTTTGGTATCCCTATCCAAAATGCACTTTCTGATCTGCCCATAAAGTTTGCAACTACAATGCACCTTGTACATAAAAAAAACTATCACTCTGCCTATAGCTCATACCTTAGAACTCTCAGTGAAAAAGAAACATGGGATATGGAGCTTTTTAATCTTAACTCTCAATGTGAATCTTTTGAAGCTAGTCAGAGGCTTTTTTTAAAGAGCATAAAGTGCATGGATACAATCCATGCATATCAAGAAAAACCAAGTAATATTGTCCACATTACAATAGATGACCCATTTACAAGCGAGACGGATACCCTTTTTCGTTATGCCAGCAAAAGAAAGTGGGGAAGTGAGATTTGCAATCAGTGGAAAGAGAAAATTTTTCGAGATGTACCTTTGTCAATTGGAAAAAAATTGATTGAGAGCGGTGAGTCATTTGCAATAAAAAAAGATCCACTGCGCCCAAGTAGCAATCTTTATCAATATCGCGTTGCAAATATCGCAGAAATCGATGAGGCAATTTATTTTGCTCAGAAAGGACAAAAGAAATGGGCTTCTATGAGCCCAAATGAGCGATCGTTTATTTTGTATCCCCTCGCTCAAAAACTTCGAGAAAGTAGATCTGACATGATCGGAATCTTAATGTCTGATTCGGGTAAA
Organism: Chlamydiota bacterium; assembly: GCA_021772295.1. Taxonomy (GTDB): domain Bacteria; phylum Chlamydiota; class Chlamydiia; order Chlamydiales; family Simkaniaceae; genus JAJFMG01. Next base: position 790 of record JAJFMG010000159.1, read on the forward strand.
ACGATTGAAGCTGCAGATCGAGAAATTACAGATAGCATTGATTTTTGCGAACACCTCTTTCGAAATTACCGCAAATGGACTTCTATGCAAGATGTAAAATGGACTCCACTTGGAATTGTTGCTTTATTTTCTTCTAAAGAGTCTCCTCTTGCCCATACAATATGTGATATTTATGCAGCGCTTATTACGGGGAACGTTATACTCCTTTCCCCTCCTAAAGAACTGACTCTTTTAGCCCTTTATGTGGCAAAGATGTTTTGGGAAATAAATATTCCAAGAGAAGTTTTACAATTTATCCCTGTCTCTGCGCCTAAAGATCTAGAAGAAATAAATGAAATCAATGCATTTGTTTATAGTGACCAAATTAATGCGCCCCTTGCAAAAAGCTGCGCCCTTATCACTAGTTTTTCTGATCAGACCCAATCTGTAAAAGATTTACTCTACTCTTCGTTTACATATAGTGGACAAAAAAAATGCACTGTTGGCCTTGCCATTATTGAAAACGAAATTTTTGACTCCAAAGACTTTCAAGATTTATTAGAATCTGCCGCAAGCAGCATTGCAACAGGATCAGCTCATGATGCCAAATGCCGTGTCACCCCTCTTTTATCTCCCCTAAGCCCTGCGCAGGAGCTTGCTATGAAAGAGCTTGAACCGCGTGAAAAATGGTTAATAAAACCAACCCAAGATCCACAAAATCCAAATCTTTGGTCGCCAGGTATTAAGTTTGGAATTCAACAAGGTGGATTTTTGCACCAAAATGCTATTTTTGCCCCTCTACTTGGAGTTATGAGAGCTGAAAATTTTGAGCATGCTATTGAGCTTGCTAATAGTAGCTCTTATCGGGAAACACTTACTTTGTTCTCTTTAAATCCAAAAGAGCAAATCTACTTTGAAAGATACGGCAAATCAGACCACCTCTACATAAATAAAAGTCCCGTTAGACCAAGGGTCGATCGGCAACCTTCTCGAGGAGCTCTTATCTCACCTCAAAACAAGTCTGCTAAAAGAGGTTGGACAAACTACCTTCTTCCTTTTATGCATGCTACAGAAATCCGCATCCCTAAAGAGAAACACCCTGTAAATGACCGAGTAAATCATTTATCCAAACTTTTAGAAACATTTGATTTTTCTGCAGAGGAGTTAGGCATTTGGTATGCAAGTATCGCAAGCTATGCCTACTTTTGGCAAAAACTCAAACGAAAAGAAGATCCTACCAAAATTATTGGGGAAGACAACCTCAAGCAATGTCTTGCCAAAACTGGCATTTGTCTTCGTATTACATCAAAAGATAAACCATTAGATTTTATGCGAGTTTTTGCTCTATGTTTGAGCATCGACGCTTCATTATTAATAAGTATTGCCCCAAACTCTTTCGATATTTCTCAAATGTCTGCAATGCTGCCTCAATTTGCTTTTGTGGAAGAAGCGCACTCCTCATTTATTGAAAAAGTAGTATCAAGAAATCTAAGCATGATTAGATGCCTATCTGATCTGCCAGATCTTCCCTCCGAAATTCCCGCGGTTACAGACCCTGTACTCTCTAATGGTCGGATTGAACTTATGCATTATGTAAAAGAGGTAAGTATTTCTATTCGATATGATCGATTTGGAAATCTGGGACTTCGGGACAAAGAACTTCGTAAACCTCTTTTTTCTTAACGTTTTCTATAACCCTTGCTATAGTTCCAACTTTTGATGGTTACCAGATGCAAATGACACCTTTCCCTTTAAATCAAGCTCAAGAAGAAGCCGTAAAACACCTCGATGGCCCCATGCTTGTCATAGCTGGCGCTGGCTCTGGTAAAACAAGAGTTGTAACCCAGCGAATAGCGCACCTACTCGATGTAGGTGTTCCAGCCTCTGAAATTCTCGCACTGACTTTTACCAATAAAGCTGCTGGAGAGATGAAACGAAGAATTGAATCTGCAGCAAACAAACATGTCTTATGTGCAACCTTCCACTCTCTATGTGCAAGAATCCTTCGAGAATCCATTCATCATTTTGGCTATGAATCTCATTTTTCTATTTATGATACGCAAGATTGCAAAGCGCTTCTTAAAGATTGTTTGGCTCTTCTTGGTATCAAAGAAAAAAGTTATGTCAAAGAAGCTGCAAATGCTATTTCTAATGCTAAAAATGACCTTGTATCACCCGAAAACGTTCAAGAAGACTACACCTCAAAATTGCAAGGCTCTTTAAAATCAATCTACACTCTTTATCAGTCTAAACTC
>JAJFMG010000160.1 GCA_021772295.1 Chlamydiota bacterium
ACATATTTGATTAGGGCGTATATCAAAAGGTGAAATAAGTTTTTCCTTTCTGCTTGTTTTCCACTGAGCATGGGAAATTACCCTTTCAATTGGATCTCGTAGAGATGTAATCATAAAGGCATTATCCGAATCAGACGCATATGATTTCATTTGAGAGTATGCTTGATGGCCTGCTGTGATTTTTCTTTTTGTTTTGGAAGTTTTTTGATGCATTTTTTTCGAATAAAAATTTTTAAGCATAGATTTAATTGTGGTTCCACCACATTTTTGGATGTGGATAAAAAACACTTCTGGTGACGAATAAATTAGGGGAGTGGAAAAGAGTAGAAAGCCCATAAAAAAAGATCGTATTATGATGTAACGCATAAATGATTCCCTCCAAAAAAATATAATCAGAACAGAGGAAAATTTAATAAAAAATTTTTTTAAAAACAAATAAATATTTTTTTTCTCGTATACAAAATTGTATTTAATGAAGCAATCAGAACATGGTAGTTTAGGTAGAGTAACTTGATTTAGGAAGGTATTTGAATTGCGCTCTCTCTAGAAAAGCAATCTAAATAAAAAGTGAAAAAAAGGCTAAAGGTAACCCTTTAGCCTTTTTTATAAAGATGTGAATAAATAATTAGCTTGTGTGAGCTAAGAATTCACAGACAAGAGGAACATTGATCGGAAGTGGTAGCACAATTTGATCAAATTCAGGTGTGGAAAGAAGCTTTCCAACACACTTACCTTCATCTCTTGAAAGATACTCAGGTACATCTCGTTTAGCATCCTGCGCAGCCTTTACAGCTGGGATGTTTTGAGCCTTTTCTTTTAAAGAAATTTCCATACCAGGCTTTACTCTAAAAGATCTAATGTCTACTTTTTTCCCATTAACAAGAACATGTCCGTGACAGATTAGCTGCTGAGCGTGGAAAATCGTAGTTGTAAAATTTAATTTATATACGATGTTATCAAGTCTACAATCTAGAAATTGTAGTAATTGGTGAGCTGCGTTACCAGGTGTTCTAGCAGCTTCCTTGTAATATCTAAGAAGAACCTTGTGAGTTAGCATTCCATATACAGCCTTGAGCTTTTGCTTCTCATCCATCTGAATACCAAAGTCAGATTTCTTTTTGCGTTTTGCGCCATGTACTCCAGGAGGATTAGGCTTATGAAGTAGGGGGTTTCTTAATCTACCGAAAATATTCACTCCAAATCTGCGAGCAATTCGATTTTTTGGACCAGTATAGCGTACCATTATATACCATTCTCCTTGAACTAATGGGTAACAAAAATAGTTTTTAGACCAGAATTTTAGTCTCATTATTTATTTATTGCAAGCTAAAGCCTCTAAATGAAGGACAGAGTGAATACTTAGCTGCAAATTTTTTTTTAATAACAATTCATGAGCGATAATACATCAGTAATAAAATCAGAAAGTTCTTCGATACCATGATTTAAATGGCATGAATACCATGAAATCTCATCACCTGAAATATGGTTCCCATGAACTCCTGTTATTGGATCATAATTATCAAAATTTTTATAGGAATTTATTGATGAAATTTTTCTTCAATCTCATTGAAAACTTGTCTAAATTATTTGTTAAGTCTGATATTCGTGTACTTGTAAGTTGAAACGGCACTTCATAATTCTAACGGTGGTAAATTAAGGTGACTACCTATATCCAAGCAAATTTAAAACATCTCTAATTGACTCAGATAAATAATAGCGATCATTTTCTGAAAGTATATTTTCAATCGAGTGTTGATCTTCCAAAATGTGATTGCCATGAACATTTGTAATAGGATCATATTGACTAAAACCTCGATATTTTTCGGCAATTTTTCTGACTTCTTCCTTTGAAAAAATACGTTTAATTTTTTCTTTTTCATGCAATGGAATTTTGCAATGGAATTTTTGCTCAATTTCGAACAGAAGATCTGAGAGGTCTATTGTAAACTTCTCGAAGTGATGGACCAATAATTTTTTTGGGGGGACCTTTTTTATTAATTGGCGTAGGTCATAGTATGGGGTTTTTTTTTCAAGGATGCAAGCGAGCTTTTGTTTGACTATCGATACATCTTTCGGAGGTGATTTCACTTTCATGATTTTGGAAAATGCAGCATCAATAGGGTTCCGTACAGCAACAGCTACAAAGGTGTCTTTATGCCTTTTTGCATATTTGAGAGCCATAACTGGGGAGTGAAGTTTAACAACTTGTTTATGAAAGGAGTTAAATGGGCCTAGCTTTGTTTCGAACAGATATTGAAATACCATGTACAGTAAAGTGCTCCCAGTTCTAGGAAGTGCTGCTACAATGATTTTTTGTTTTGGATTAAGCTGAATAATAGGCTTATGAATGTCCCGGTAGGGGTACACAACAGAATTATAGTCTTTATTGGACGCCTGTGCTGAAAAAATAGGGGTAATCGATACTAAAAGCAGAATAAAAAACTTCATCATATAGATACTTTGATTTTTCTGGAGATTAGGACAAGCTTTCAAAAAAGCTAATTTTTAAGCAAACAATTTTTTTAATAGGTTGTTAAATCCTAAATAAGATTGTTTTACTCTCTTGACGAGCGAGGAATAAATAGAGTATCCTTTTCTCTAAAATTCGTCATAGAACCTTATGTACAGAGATTGTTGTATGGAAGATAGTGAAAATTTCCCGATTACATCTGATTCAAAAATGTATCGGGTTCTGGCATTTTACGCATTTGTTGAAGTTGAGTCTCCCAAAGAGATTGTTAGAAGATTTTTGGCATTTTTTAAGCAAAAAGATGTGAAATCTAGGATTTATATCTCTGAAGAAGGAATCAATGGGCAAATGAGCATTCACAAGGATGCATTAGGCTTGTTTACTCAGTGGATAAAAAGTATCCCATGTTTTTCAAAAATAGATATTAAGGCACATGACTACCATACTCATGCATTTGCAAAATGTAGCGTAAAATATAGAGATCAGCTTGTTGCCTTAGATAGAAAAGTAAATCTTAGTCAAATGGGGGAGCATCTTAGCCCCGCCAAGTGGCAAAAAATGCTCGAAGAAAAAGATGAGTCCACTATTCTAATTGATGTGCGAAATAGTTATGAATCTAAAGTTGGACATTTTAAAGGAGCCCTGCAGCCTGATTTAGAGACATTTAGAGAGTTCCCATCCTATATTCAGGAGTTAAAAGCAAAACTTGATCCTAAAAAAACAAAAGTGATGATGTATTGCACTGGTGGTATTCGTTGTGAATTATACTCTTCGCTTATGAAAGAAGAAGGCTTCAATGAGGTTTACCAATTAGATGGTGGAGTAATCAAATATGGCCTGGAACAAGGAAATAAGCATTGGGAAGGAAATTTATTTGTTTTTGATGATCGACTAGTAGTGCCTATTTCTTCTGAAGAAAATGAAATTATTTCTTCGTGCCACTTTTGTGATCAAAAAACAGATGTGTATTATAACTGCGCTAATATGGATTGTAATGACCTCTTTGTGGCTTGTAAAAGTTGTATTGAAAGAGAGGAAGGATGTTGTTCTAAAGCTTGTTTTGAAAAAGGAAGACGGCGAGAGTTTGATTCTTCTAAAATGCCTACACCCTACAGAAAGCTTTCTCAAGAAGAAAAAAAAGCTCTTACAAAAACGTAAATGGAACTTTTTTATACGCTTTTAGCTTCCACTTATCTTGGGGTGTCTTTTGAAATCAGATTAGAAATTGGAATAACGAAAGGGGAGTCTTTTCAAAAAGAATCTCATAAAAGGAAATTATATTCTGATTTTCTAAGAAAGTTTCAGAAAAATAGTGAAGACGCGCTATTAACAAAACTTTTTGAGCAAGAACTTCTTTTTCAAAAAAAAAAAGATTTAGCCAACATTGAGTTAAACATCATTCATGTCTCTTCAAAAAGTTCGCTCGAGATTGTAAAACTACTACTAAGTAGTAAAAAACTGTATTTTGAAGGAAGAAAGTTGCGCCTCCACGATAAGGAGTGTGACTTTTTTTATAGAGTTCTTAGTACAGGTTCTAATGTTACAGTTATTCCAGAGGTGAAAATCTGTGGTGAAAGCGTTAGTTTTTCTGAAAAAACACCTCTTTTCCTAGGTGTAAAATCCTTTATTCTTGTTGATGAAAAAGTAGCTTTTTTTAAAAAAGAACTTAAATATAAATGGTTTGACTTAGTCAAAACTTGTGAGACTACCCTCTCTTCTAAAAAATGGAAACGCATTCAAGAAGATATAGCTTTTGAAGCAGATATGCATGTTCCTCAAATTCTTGAGGAATCGTTACCAGGTACTTTGCCAAGTCCTATTTTGCAGCTTTCTGACCAAACGGGCTGCTTCTTTAGTCTTTATATGGAGTATAGTTCTAATCAAGTTTTTTCAATTCAAGAGACTATGGAAGGGGTAAGTCTTAGAAATCTCAAAGAAGAAAAGTTGTTTGAAAGCGACCTACTTGAATTGGGCTTTCAGAAGAAAATTGAGAGAAACTCTGATTACTACATACCAAGAAATCAATTGTATGATGCTCTTGTGTTTTTGCTGGAAATGGGATGGAAGGTATTAGATGCAAAGAAGCGTAATATTCAAAAGCAGGAAGCATGCTTTTCTAAGGTCAAATATCAAAATAACTATTTCCAAATTGAAGGTTCAATTTCTTTTGGAACAAAAGATTGCTCCATTGTTGATGTAGTACAGTCAAGACAAAAAAATTTGCTTTTTCATCCAATTTCATCTGATAGTGTAGGTCTGTTAGATCAAGCTTCTATTGATGCAACATTTGGTGAAATTCAGACTTCATTTTTACAAAATGGAAAAATCTTATGCAAAAGTGAAAATGTTGCTGCCATTTTACCTACAATAGAATCAGAATTTTGTGAAGTTGATGGGGCCACGGAATCCTTCATTCAAGGTCTAAATCAGAAAAAAATCCCGAGAAATACAAAGGTGTCTCAAGGATTTAGGGGGGAGTTATTTCCATATCAACGAGATGGAGTAGACTGGTTACTTTTTTTGAAAGCGAATCGAATCAACGGAATGCTAAGTGATGAGATGGGTCTTGGAAAAACAGTCCAAACCCTGGCGTTTTTTTCCCACTTTAAGACAAATTTGCCGATTTTAATTATTTTTCCAAGCTCACTTGGTTTCAATTGGCAAAAAGAAATTTGGCAGTTTTTACCTAATCGCGAAGTCTATTACCATGAAGGGAGTAAAAGATCTATTAATCCTGAAGAACTTAAGCAAATGGATTTTATTCTTTGCTCTTATGCAATCTTCCGAAAAGATTTACCTCTTTTTGAAGACATCCAGTTTGAATGTGTTGTTTTGGATGAGGCTCATACGATAAAAAATCCAAAAACCCAAATTGCACAGGCTATTTATAAACTCAGATCTAATATGAAGCTTTCGATTACTGGAACACCGATTGAAAACCGAAAAGAGGAACTTTTTTCCCAGTTTAAGTTTTTAATGCCATCATTGATGCAAAAAATTGGAAATAAACTCTCAGATGATTTTATGGCTTATAAATCCATATTCAAACCATTTATCTTAAGAAGATTAAAAAGTGAGGTGGATATTGAGCTACCTAAAAAATATCATCAAACAATCCACTTGGAATTGGATTCAGATGAGAGAGAATATTATGATGAGTTTTTGCAGCATGCAAAAAAGGGGCTAATAAAAAAAGTTGCTGAAGATGGAAATAAATCTAGGTTTGCAGCCTTTGAGATAATTTTAAGACTTAGACAAATATGCAATCATAAAAAGCTTATTTCTAGTGAATTATGTGAAAATCTAGAGATGTCAACAAAGTTGAAGGCTGTTATTTCAGATATAGAAGAGCTCGCTCAGCTAGGTAAAAAAATCATCTGCTATTCTCAATTTACTTCAATGTTAGCTCTAATCGAAGAGCAGCTTAAGAATCGAGAAATTAGCTATGCCTATTTGGATGGGAGTACTAAAAACCGAGAGCAGCAAGTAAATTTTTTCCAAGATGGGGAGGCTCAGGTATTTCTTATTAGTTTAAAAGCTGGTGGGGTAGGTCTTAATCTCACAAAAGGCGACTATGTTTTACTTGTAGATCCTTGGTGGAATGAATCAGTAGAGAATCAAGCAATTGATAGATCACACAGAATTGGTAGAAAGCAGTCTGTAATCATCAGAAGGTATATCATAAAAGATAGTATCG
>JAJFMG010000017.1 GCA_021772295.1 Chlamydiota bacterium
AATATTGGTTTGAATTAATCTCAAAACATCTCTTTTTGGAAGTGATTCAATTACAGCTGATAAAGGGCTATATTTCATTCCTTCAAAGCCAAGTCCACCCGATGTGGCATTTATAAAAGTATCTGGATGGATCTTTGCAAAAGAGGCAATTACATCTGATTCCATAACCCATTTGACGTTCGTGGTTGTCATCTCTCCTCTTCGATCTGCTCGCATTATGTGATAATCTGAAACAAAATCTTGTGTATCCCCTTTGTCATTTGCAGAAATAACACCATCGATATAACTTTTATTACCTGTATATGCTAAATCACAACCCACTAGACAAATAGGGCTGCATCCCAAATGGGCTGCAAAGGCTACAGTTGTCGTTGTAACAGACAAAGCTTCTTGTGATAAATGTTTTCCAAATATTTCCTCTTGCAGTCTAAGCTTCTCATCGAGCCACATTTCAAATAAACCACCTGTGAAAGTTTGTAAATATCCCTTTGGCCCCTTAAACAGCTTGAGAACTTCTGGATGTAAACGGTTACTATAGAGCAGTGGGATATCAAAATATTTTCCCTTTTTGAGTCGAATTAATTCTTCCTCATTTGGATCAATAGCTACTGCAAAGTGGGGTTTAATCTCTTTTTGAGTGAGAGCCGCAATAGCAGAGCCACATCCAAATACAAGGCCATATTCCTTCATTTCTTCAATTGCATTCAGACTTTCAACAAGAGATGGACCTGCTCCACAAATTACAGCTGGAACGCCTTTGAATGCATCTTTCCACCGATTACCCACAAAGGCTTTATCTATCTGCAAAATATTTTCTGTAAGATTTTTACATAATTTTGGATAGTGAAGCTTTTCTTTAAAAAGAGCATTGGCAAGCGTAGTTTTTCGCAAAATAAGCTCTTTGAGTTCTTTCGATGAAAAGTCTAAGGATTCTCCAAACGCAATCATATTTTCCGGATACTTATTAGCAAGTTTCTCAGCAATTGCGGCGTCAAAGTCTTTCGGCAAATATTCTAAATGAATCCTATTCGATGCAATAAGATTTTCAAAAGATGTAAGCTCCATCATTGCAACAAGTTTGCCCATGTCCTTCTCTATGCATACAATTTCTAATTTAGGATGAGCATCTAATGCAACAGTAATATATGAAATCCAGCTAGTAGAAAATCCAAGAAGATATAGAACATCTACGTGTTTGAGTGAACCTGGGTAGGATATCTCAAGGTCTACAATTCTTTTTTTCTTACACGGTGTTGTCATCATTGCAAATGCAATCTCGGGGTACCTATCTTGCAACTTAGAATTCTTTAACATCTGCGTCATATTATGTACCTATCGATGACATCTTTGAAAAAGACAATTCTTGCAACACTTTTAGATAGTCCCAATGGCTTTTCTCTCAAAATCGGATACTTCCAAACTTCCCAAAGGGGTTGTAGTAATTCTTCGAATAAAAATGATGTTTCCAACTCATAGTCGATAAGAGTGGTATCAAAACTCTGAGAATTTAAAATAACAATGTCTTCTTTCATCATTTTCGAAAGGCGTTGCAATTCTGCATCTATCTTCTCAAAGGTTACTTGCGAGTGTTCTTTTTTCTTACTCGATTTCTCAAAAGCTTTTTCTAAAAAGCTTTTGGAAAAATCAAATGTCTTAAGTAAATACTTATCAACAGTGTTACTTAAAGTTAAATGCTCTGCACCTTCAAGTTTTAGTCCACAAGAGGTATTGACCACATGCAATCCATTCTCTATTTGCGCCTCTATCCATAGCGCGCTCATTTTAAAATCAGCAGTTGTTACCACACCTTGACCATCAATATTTTCTGTTGGCTCTAACTGCATTTTAGTATCGTCGGATGGCGTAATGCCATCCGCATATCTCTGATCCACGGGATAACAAAAATCGCATCCTGCCAAAACTATGGGGCTGCATCCAAGAGTTTTAGCAACGTGGATCTGAAAATTTACTACTGTCCACCCAGTATCAACAAGGCTCCTTTCAAGCAAATATTTTTCTAAAGGAATTCCACCTGTAATGCCTGCTAAAATTCGATCTGAATTGTATTTAGTAAGTAGCTCATGGTGTACTCGATTCAAATAAAATAAAGGATGATTTGTATATTTGTGTTCATACAATCTACTCTTGGGTGGATTCGGATCAACAGCGCTTATAAAATCTAAAGGGATATCTTCCTGATCAAGTAAAGAGAGCGCAGCGCCACCTGAAAAAAACAATGCTCTATCTGTATATTTTTTTAGATCCTTTATATCTTTTGATAACGACAATCCAGCTCCCAAAATAATTGCAGGCACATTTTTAAAAGGTTTATTTGGTGAGATGCAAATACCATCTGTAATATGAAAATTTTTTCTCATATTTTGATAACTTTGTATCCCAAAATCGGAGTAATTCGAAGCGGCAAGAAAAATTCCCGCTTCTAGATTTTGCACTGAGCATTTCCAATCTGTTTGCTTATTAGAGATGTAATAGGAACTTGTAAATACTCTCTCCCAAAGAATTTGTTTTGCTTTTTCAAGAGCATCTAAATAACAGAATGTAATTTGATCCTCTACTAGGTATTTTTTAGATTCTTCTTTCTGCAAAAACAAAGCTAAACTATCTAGATCATCTTCGAAGAAGATGATCCTACGAAGTTTCTTCTCACTAAGCCATGTAAAGACTTCATCATCTAGATGACTCACACCAAAAATATACAATGTATCTACCTTATCAAATGCTAACTCTCGCTTAAGAGGTTGCAAGGAATAACACTTATCAGCTGAAACCTGATGATGTGAAAGTTGAAAAGCAAGAAGCGGATTTTTTTTTTCTAAATAAGAATACATACCCATTATCATTTGATAGCATCCAATAATTCTCGATACGTTGGAATGCTGTTCATAAATAGATACTTATCTTCTTTTGTATCAAAATACCCAATAACTTCTTGTTTTTTGCCGACAAGCCCAATAAAGGCCGCTCGGATATAATAATTATATCCGAGCACTTGATCTAAGGTTTTTTGATTGATACGATCAGCTTTGCATTCAATAACAAGAAGCGGTTGTAATGAAAAATTCCCCTTTGCATAGCAAGCAACATCAACCCTTCTATTAGGCAAATTTTTTGCATTTTGCAAATGAGGCAAAGATGCCAAATCCCTTTCTACTACAAGATAACTTTTTGGATACCCAAGTGAGCAAATCATTTTTTCAACAATAGCGTGTCTGACAAGCTCTTCTGGGTCTGATTTAATTTCTTTTGATCTAAAAGGATCAAAAAAAGTTTCACTCAATTTTTTATTCAGGAGACATCATCCCAAAATTACCGTCCGTTCTACGATAAAGAACTTTCAGTCCCTGATCTTCTTCTGACCTAAAAACAAGGAAGTTATCTCGAGAAAGCTGCATTTTCATAACCGCTTCATCAAATGTCAAAGTCTTAAGTGGACGAGTTTTAGTTTTCATCACTTTTGGCATCTCAAAAGGATCAGGTAGAGATTTATTATTTGCATCAGTGATTTCTTCTTCGATTTCTTCATCAATGCTCTGGGTATTTTCTAAGATATTGACCTGCATATCAACAAAAGACACTCCCTTCGCATGGTGAGATTGGATTTTATCTTTCCATTTCTTGATCTTAGCTCGAAGCTTTTCAAATGCTTTATCTAGTGTTGCATACATATCTGTTGTTTCTGCATGAACAACAATTTTGAAATGCGAAAATTTTATAATAATATGGACAATATGATGAATTTTCTTTTCTACATCCAAACGGACAGAAACTTCCAAAATTTGAGGCGCTAACTTCTCTAATTTCCCAATTTTTTCTTCAATATAGTCACGAATGGGTTGGGTAATTTCAATATGTCTACCCACAACATTTATTCTAGGGGTATTGTCTTCAATTGGCTTTGTCATATTTTCCTCTTATTAATCTATTTGCACTAGAGTTGCAGTGTAGATTTTTTTTTGATTAGAGTCAAAAATTTCTCTTACTTATAGAGATGAAATTGCACCGAAGAGGATTCGAACCCCAAACCTCCCGGGCCGAAACCGGGTGCTCTATCCAGTTGAGCTATCGGTGCAAGTGTCATTATTTTACAAAAAAACAACAATTATATCTAAGAATATTGTGTTTTTGTAGAATCTAAATTTACACAGAGGTCTCAATGACACATGAAAAAACAGAAGGGATCGTTCTAAAGACACTCCCTTTTCAAGATTCGAAAAAAATCATTACTCTTTTTAGCATGGATTTTGGAATCATCACACTCATTACAAAAAAAATCAGTTCTAAAAATGTAGCTTTGATGCAGCTACTTACCCCTCTGTCAATTGGAGAATATGCCTTTCGAAAAGGAAAATCTGATCTTTATTCACTACTCGATGGAAGTCTGATAGAGACTCACACAAAATATAGAGACTCCTATGATAAAATATTGGTCGGTGCAAATCTGATCCGATCCATAAGTAAAACTCAGATGCCAGGTAAAAGTGTTCCTAAACTCTTTTTTCTTCTAAAGAGGTACCTGCAAAAATTACCAGAAACAGAAAAACCAAAAAACTTACTATATAGTTTTTATTT
>JAJFMG010000161.1 GCA_021772295.1 Chlamydiota bacterium
CATCTAGAACAGATCGAGGTGTACATGCAAGAGGTCAGGCCATATCTTGTGAAGTTCCCGGCAACATAGACATTACAAGTCTACAAAGAGTACTAAATAAGCATTTACCAGAAGATATTCAAATTACATCCATCTCAAAAGTAGCCCCTGGGTTTCATCCAAGTCTTTCTATGAAAAACAAATGTTATCAGTATCGCATCTACAATGATGCTAATCTCTCTCCATTTGAATCTCGATACTCCTGGCACATCAAAAAGCCGCTTGATATTGACTCTATGATAAAAGCTTCTGAATCGATTATTGGCAAAAAAGACTTCTCTTGCTTTTGCAATGTAAGAGAAAATCTGCCTGATTCAAAAATCAGGACGATTTTCTCAATCGATATTGAAAACAAATCACCTGTTATTCAAATTTCAATCTATGGAGATAACTTCTTATATAAAATGGCTCGCAACATTGTGGGCAGCTTATGCTATGTAGGGCTTGGAAAAATAACATTGTGCCAACTAAATAATCTCACTGAAGAAAAAAATAGAGCAAATCTAGGTATAACAGCGCCTGCTAAAGGATTATTTTTACATGAAATTTTCTATTAAAATGTACATAAAGCACTTGCTTTACACTTTTTTACATTCAATGATACAATAGTGCATTCAAAATAAAGGTTATTAGATGATTTCAAGAAATGATCCATGTTTTTGTGGCAGTGGAAAAAAATGGAAAAAATGTCATTACCCCGAAAAGGGTAACACGTCTTTCGATGAACTCAAAAAACTATATTTTAAACAATATCAAATCATCTTAAAAACACCTGAGCAAATTGAAGGCATCAAACGAGCCTGCAAACTTGCTGCAACTATTTTAGATAAAGTTTGTAATGCAGCAATTGAAGGCGTTACGACGAATGCATTAAACGACTTAGCAATGAAGCTTCATCAAGAAGCTAATGCAAAACCTGCGCCCCTTGGGTATGGCGAGCCGCCTTTTCCTAAAGGGATATGTACTTCATTAAATGAGGTAATATGTCATGGCATACCCAATGATATCCCCTTAAAAAAGGGTGACATTCTCAATATTGATGTCACTTCGATTCTGGACGGATATTATGGAGATTGCTCTAGAATGGTAACTATTGGGGATATTGCTGCAGACAAACAGCTTGTAATTGATGTCGCGTATGAATGCTTAGATCGTTCTATTGCAATCTTAAAGCCTGGAGTTCTGGTATCGGATATTGGTAAGGTGATAGAAACATATGCCACAGCTAGAGGTTGCTCCGTTGTGAATGAATTTGTAGCTCACGGAGTTGGAATCGCATTCCATGAGGCTCCTCAAATCCCTCATAACTTCAACAAAGTAAAAATACCTCTTGCTGAAGGGATGACATTTACCATCGAACCTATGATAAATGCAGGAAAGCGTAAATCAATTATAGATCCAATTGATCACTGGACAGCCAGGACTATCGATGGTCTTCCAAGCGCTCAAGTTGAACATACAATTCTTATTACAAAAACTGGCTCTGAAGTTCTAACGAAGATATAGCTATTGGGAATAAAGAGCATGTGATGTCTGCATCTCTTTTTTCTGAATGTAGAGATCTCTCTCTATTGATACAATTTCTTGTTTTCTTTGAACCAGAATTTGTTTTTTCTCTGCAAAAATAGATTGCAGTGTTTTAAGGTTTTCGACTTCTACTTTTTGATCATCTGGCAATTTTTTCTCCTTTGCAATAAGCATCTCAATGTTTTTTTTGAGAACACTTGCTTCTTTAAAAAGGACTTCATATTCATCCTTTAAAGTACTTTTCTTTTTCTCTAACTCATCTAATGGATTTACAACTTCAACAGCCATAGGTTTTGGCGAATCCTTGATTACTGTTTGAGGAGCTTGATTTTGGAGTTTTTTATTCTCTTTTTCCAATGAATCGATCAAGTGTGATCTTTGAAAAGACTCAACTCGTTTATGATTTAAATTTTGCAAAGTTTTTTCAGCGGTCTTTTCTAGCTCCTGCAATTGCATGAGCTTTTTATGAGTGCTCAGTGTTTTTTCAATCAAGGCTTGGTTCTGCCGATGCATTTGCTGAGATTCCACAAGAGTTGCATCTACTAGTCTTTTTAAAGAGGCTATTTCTTCTTGCTGCTCTGTTGAATGGGTTTGTAAAGTTTGAAATGAATTTTCAAGCTGATCCTTTTCAGCTTTTGAATTTGTCTTTATGGCATCTACATTAGTAATCAGATTTGCTAGTTTTTTTTGATAACTCTCTACTCTATCAAAAAAAATCTTATCAATTTCAACTAAGGATGCTCCTGCAATAAAAGAACTTAAAAAGAGCGATAAAAACCAGCTAAGCGCCCAAGCAATAGAGCCACTATTGCCAAAAGCAATTTCTACACCAAAACAAACACATAAAGATGCTAAGGAAATAAAAAGCCCTTTTTCTTTCCAAAATATAGATAAAAACAGATTGCCTATTGCAATTACTGGAAGGGCAAAGCCTGAATAAATATGAGCATTAACCCCAAGAAGAAGTGAAAGAATTAAAAGGCTTGGTCCAAGTAAAACCCAAAAGAGCTCTTTTCTCTCAAAAGACTTCCCCAGTAAAAAATTATATTTTTTAATTTCTGCAAAAATTTTTTCCATCTACCAGTCCCTATGAAAAAGAAATAAAAGTTTCAAAAAGAGTGTAAATCCCTTTTTCTAGTCTATTTAAACCAAATTTTTCATTCGGTGCATGAATTCCATCTGTTGCAATTCCAAACCCCATAAATACTAAATCTGCTTGTGTTGCCTCCACAAGTGAGGGCGCAATTGGGATGGTTGCTCCGGTTAAAATATAATGACATGTTTCATTAAATACTTTTTCATAAGCCCTTTTCACCACTCCTACGATCTCTGCATGTACATCTGTGCGCACAGCTAGGCCACCATGACCTCTTAGAATTTCTACATCTATACCCTTTGGCATCTTTTTTTTCAAAAAGTCACTCACGATATCAATGATTTTCTCTGGATCTTGACCTGGAACTAAGCGAAACGAGAGTTTTGCTGTTGCAGTTGATGGAATAATTGTTTTTGACCCTTCTTTCGTATAACCACTATACATTCCGTTGATCTCAAAAGAAGGTCTAATCCAGTTTGCTTCAAGGGGAGAGTATTTCCCCTCGAATCGAATAGCTTTTATTCCAAAATCTTCTTCTAGTACTTTAGGATCAAATTCCCAATTTAATGTCCTTTTGTCCTCTTCACTCATATCAGATGTACCATCATAAAAACTTGGAACTGCAACCGACCCATCTTCATTGAAACAACTTGATAAAGCTTTGGTAAGGGCGATAGCTGGGTTGACAATCATTCCTCCATATGATCCTGAGTGCACATCTACATT
>JAJFMG010000162.1 GCA_021772295.1 Chlamydiota bacterium
GCTGTCATTTTCTGCCATGAGTTTATCCCCATTTGTAATAAATAAAGCAATTACCCTCAAATAAGAGAGTTAATAATTAAATTTCACGTTATTGACTGAGTTATTTTTTTGCAATGGGAATAGATTAATTTTTTGAATAAGTAGGTAAATAATGAAGGTCTTTGTTTTCTTTGCAGTTATTTTCTAAGTGCTCTAATATGGAAACGGCACAAAAAAATTTACTCTTAAAGCGGCGAAAATGGATAGGGTGAACTTCAGTTTTGCAAGTAAAAGATCAATCTCTACATTCTACGAAAAAGCTTTTTCACAAAGTATGCATTTTTTTTGTATGCTTGGTGGGAGCTGCAGTAATCAGTTTATTCTTTTTACCTAACTTTATAGCATCTGATGTGGAGTCTTTACCTGAGTTTTCAGGAAAGACTAAACATGAAAGTCAGGTTCAAAAAACATACTTTTTACAAAAAAGTCCATTTTTCTTAAAAGATGGAGCTAATAATTTTTCTTTTCCAAGGCTAAATCAAGAACTGGTCCTTCTCTCTAAAAACACAAGACCTGATTTTTTACCGCATCAAAAATCAATTCTAGTGAGGTTGAAATCCTCTCTTATGACAAGAGAGATTCACCCCTTTGAGAAGGTTTTTTTAAAGTACGATAAACTCAAGAGCAGTCTTGTTTTCTCAGATGAAAAAACACCTCTTTGGATTAGCATCTATTATACAGAAAGTGATCAAATCGAAATGAAGGCAACGCTTAGGCTTGAAGAAGATAAAGACAGCAGCTATATAGAGAAAGAGAAGATTTTTCCCCTTCCGTCTGATCACCTTAAAAGAGCAAAGTTAAATGGAAAGACACCAGCTCTTGAAAAACCCCTTCTATTGCTTTATCAATCTAAGTTTTACATGCCAGATCAGTTGTTTGAAAAGTTTGGTGGAGAAATTTTTGAAACAAAGGCTGGGAAGAGTCGTTTAAAAACTTCATCGGAGAGCAGCTCCATTGTAGAAATTTCAAAGGGTGATCTATTTATTTATGACGGTTCAAGTTGGCGAAAGCCTAAAGAAGCGGAAAAAACACTTCACTATCCCTTGGCTCAAATAATCGATATCACAGAAAAAAGAGTAGAGATTCAGGTCTTTGATTTATCGGGTCAAAATCAAGTGAAGGTGTATCGAACAGCCGAGAGGGTAGTTCCGATTTCACTCTCTGTTGAGAAGATGTTTTCTAAAATAAAACAAAAAACGCATCGCTTAGTCTCTCTCTATGTACAAAATAAAAACATGATTTTGAAAAAGGGTGATTGGATTTTATATGATGGGAAAAGTTGGAAAGTTCTTTATAATAAGAGTGATATTGAAAAATACCTTTCTTTTGAGCTAGAGGGGCATTTACTTATCTATCATGGTATTTGTGAAAAAGGAACATCTGCTTATTTTTCAGGAAGCTTATTTGATCCGATGCGAGTCCAATCACAAGAAATCAATCTTCCTCTTGTGAAAGCTAAAAAGATGGAACAATCTCCATCGAAAAAAAGGGTGCCTTTGCGTACAATGGAATCCTCCTCGATGATGGATTTTGATGAGGAGGATGATTTTGATGAAGAAGACGATGATGACTTCTTCTTAGATTTTGATGATTTCGAAGACTTTGATGATTGAACCTATGTGGATTGAAACTGCGAATGAAAAATAGACTTAATTTCCAACTCTTGAGCTTAAGTGTTGTATCACTGTTGATTGGCGCTCCTATTTTTTCTCAGACAATAGAGGAAAAGCTTCTATCCATGGAATCTGATCAAACAAGATCCAAAGAAAGTTGGAATTTGGATCTTGTTTCTGCAAATCAAGCCATTGCAAATCTCAAACAAGAATTAAATCAAAAATATCTTGAGGCGCAAACCTTCAGTGATGACGCTGAAAAAAGTCACAAATATCTTACAGAAATTGCAGAAATCAAAAATAAGATTTTTATGCATGAAGACTCTTGGTATAGACAAGCGATTAAAGAAAGTAAGAAAGAAGACGAAGCATACTCTTTTTGGGATCAAGAAGAGACTAACCTTTCTCAACTTGTCATGGAATATGGCGCCTCTGATTTTTTATATGTGATACCGCCTGAAATGGCCAATATGAAACTTCATTTGCATTCGACTGTTCCAATCCCAAGAGAGTCTTGGGATGATTTATTAGAAGCCATTTTAGAAAGTAATGGAATTGGGGTCAAAAAAGTAAACGCTTATACTAAACAGCTTTATCTGCTCAAAAAGAATTTAACAGCTGTTGAGGCCGTTCTTACAGCGGAAACTGACTTAAGTGGTATTCCGTCAGGAATGCGAATTGCTTTTGTTTTTTCACCCGTATCTGAGCAAGTAAAAAGAGTTACGCATTTTTTTGAACGCTTTTGTGATCATAAAAGAACATTTGTTTATCAAGTTGGAAACAAAGTAGCGCTAATCTCATCAAAAGAAGAGGTGAAAAAACTTCTTAGCCTTTACAACGCCGTCTGGGAAGAGCAAGGAGAAAAAGTTACAAAGGTTCTGCCTCTTCAGAAGCTTCCACCTGTTGAAATGGAAAAAATTCTAAAGGCGTTTTTTGGAAATATCAAAGCGCAATCAAGACTTGCAATCGCACGTGGAGAAGGGGAAGATTTAACTATATTTACCCTTAAGGATGAGGGAGCTATCGTACTAGTTGGTCTTAAAGACCTGGTAGAAAAAGCAGAAAAAATTGTCTTCGATACTGAAAAACAGATCGAAGATCCATGCGAGATGACAGTGTACTGGTACAAGTGCCGCCATAGCGATCCAATTGATATTTCTGATGTGCTTGAAAAAGTATATATAACTCTGACATGTGGCATACCCGGATCTGGAACTGAAGAGCCGCAAAAGTCAAAAAAACCATTGATTCCTAAATTTGAACCACCTACATATGGCCCGCCACCAAGTCCACCTGTAGTTCATCCCCCTGTTGTGACGGCAACCACTGCAGCAGCGCAAAAGCAAACTTCAGGAACACTGAATTTTATTCCCTATCCAAAAACGGGCGCTGTAATGATGGTTGTACGGCGAGATACACTGCCTAAAATCAAGGAACTGATCAAAATTTTAGATGTACCTAAAAAAATGGTGCAAATGGAAGTGCTTCTATTTGAAAAAAGGCTCACGAATCAAAATAATTTTGGACTGAATTTATTAAAGCTTGGTGACGCTGCAAAAAATGTACATGAGACAGGTTTGAAATATGAAAATTCTCCACCTGAGTCTTTGGGGATTTTAGAGTTTTTTATTTCGAGAACAAAATCTTCTCATTTTCCAGCCTTTGATTTAGCATACAACTTTTTGATGTCACAAGAAGATATTCGTATCAATGCATCACCAACCATTACAACGCTTAATCAAACGCCAGCTCAAATATCAATCGTGGATGAAATTTCGATTAATAATGGGGCTGCGCCACTAGAAACGCAAACCGGAATTACTTTTGAAAAGTCGTTTTCTAGAGCCCAATATGGTATCACTATTGTAATGACACCAACCATTCATGAAAAAGACCCTTTTAATCCTGATGACAAACGATTTGTAACACTTGAGACTAACATTACCTTTGATACAACAAAAACAGATGCCAATGACAGACCAAATGTCAATCGTCGTCATATTGAAAATCAAGTAAGAGTAATGGATGGTGAAACCATCATTATTGGCGGATTGCAGCGAAAAAGAGGGGAAGATAAGACGGAGAAAATTCCATTTCTTGGTGAGATTCCTGGAATTGCTAAATTTTTTGGTACGTCTAAAATGCTAGATGAAAAAACAGAGATGTATTTCTTTATCACCCCAAAGGTAATCGAAGACTCTGAGGAAGAGCTTGTCAAACTACGCACAGAGCAACTCATGAAAAGACCAGGCGATCTTCCTGAGTTTTTAGAAAGAGCGCTACAAGCTAAAAAAGACAAAAAACAAAAGGTGTTTGAAAATAGCTTAAAACTTCTTTTTGGAAACGTTGATGACAACACTTGATGAAAAGCAGATCTATGAAAATAGGCGTGATTGCCTGCTTGCAAAAGAGCTTGGTCTCCCAGTTTTTATTGATCTGAGTTCCTTTGATTTTATTGCAAATAAACATAAAGCACTTCCCTACTCTTTTGCAAAAGAGAATCAAGTGCTCCCTCTGGAAGAGAAGAGTGGGGCTATTATTGTAGCATTTTCTGATCCATCAAACATGCAGCTGATATCGCAGGTTCGCTTTCTGCTTAAAAAAAAGATTGTAGAAGTTTTTTCTCCCATTGAAAAAATAGAGCAAGCCATTGAACTTTGTTATCATCAAAAGGCGGAGGAGCCATCAAAGTATTTTCAAGACTTAAATAGTAGTCCTATTGAATCAGATGCGGGCGAAACACAAGAAGGATATGATCTTTTAGTGCAATCTGAAGATGTTCCTGTTATTCGAATGCTTAATATGATGCTAATGGAGGCAATTAGCCAGGGCGCATCAGACATCCATTTTGAGCCAACTGAATCAGAGCTTCGAGTGCGCTATCGCATAGATGGCGTATTGCAATCGAGACACACACCTCCTAAAGAGTTTCAAAAGGAGTTAATTACACGGATTAAAGTCATTTCAAAACTTGATATTGCAGAACATAGACTTCCTCAAGATGGAAGACTAAAACTGCATATGGGTGGAAGATCGATTGATTTTCGGGTAAGTACCATTCCCACTGTTTATGGCGAAAGAATTGTGCTACGTATCTTAGATAAATCATCTGTTGTACTAGGTCTTGATAATATTGGTTTAGAAAAGCAAATTTTACAAGATTTTAGAAAGTTCATTCACCAGTCTCAGGGCATAGTTCTTGTAACGGGGCCGACCGGTTCTGGAAAGACAACGACTTTATATAGCGCCCTATCAGAGCTTAATGCGCCATCTGTAAATATTATGACGGTGGAAGATCCTGTAGAATATAAATTACCTGGTATGGCGCAAATTGGTGTAAATCCAAAGATTGACTTAACCTTTTCGAAAGGGCTTAGACATATTTTGCGCCAAGACCCAGATGTGATTATGATTGGTGAGATTAGAGATAAGGAGACAGCGCAAATTGCAATCCAAGCATCCCTTACCGGCCATTTAGTTTTAAGTACTTTGCACACCAATGATGCGCCCTCATCCCTTACAAGGCTTGTTGATATGGGAGTGGAACCATACTTGTTAACTTCATCTGTTTTAGCAGTTGTAGCGCAAAGACTTGTTCGCAAAATTTGTCCAAGTTGCCATGAGGCTTATACTCCAAGTGATGGAGAGCTTTACGATCTTGGGATCACAAGAGATGATTTAGTAGATGGTGTTTTATATAAAGGTAAAGGCTGCATGGAATGCTTTAATCTCGGTTATAAGGGTAGAGCTGGTGTATATGAGCTTATGGAAATGAATCTAAATATAAAGAATCAGCTTTTGCAAAGCGCTGATGCATCCAAATTACAAAAAGTTGCCATGGATAGTCAAATGAGGAGCTTGCGACAGATGGGAGCAGAGCTTGCAATCAAAGGGGTAACCACAAGCTTTGAAGTTATCCGTGTCACTAAACAGGTGGAGTAATGGCTCTTTATCAATATGCGGCATATAGCAAAACCTCAAAAAAAATAAATGGTACCATTAATGCTGAGTCGTTGGAAATTGCAAAAGAAAAATTACACCTGCAGCATGTATTAATTACCAAAATTTTTGAGATTAAACCTAAAAAAAATCATGTGGTTATTTCTCAATCTACAGTTATCACCCTTACTAAAGATTTATCGCTTCTTCTTAAATCAGGCATTGCGCTTTATGAATCCTTAGAGACGTTAGAAGAAAAGTATAGAGGCCATAAAGCGCACCCACTCTTACTCGATCTTTGTGATAAAATCAAACATGGAATGGGGCTATCTATAGCCCTTAGCGCATACCCAAAAGTTTTTGATCAAATCTACATCTCTATGGTTAAAGCAGGTGAAGAATCTGGAGCTTTGGAGAAAGTTTTTGATCGATTAGCTGTAATGATATCGAAAAAAGAAAAGCTAAAAAAGCAGCTTAGTTCTGCGATGATCTACCCGGCATTTATTGGGATATTTTGTTTGGTTGTACTCGTAGCTCTTTTTTTCTTTTTGATTCCTTCTATGGAGGAGCTTTTCGAGGGGAGGGATCTGCATGCAATGACTAAAACAGTTCTCTCTATCTCACATTTCCTAAGCGCCCATAAAATTGGATTTTTAGCAGGGAGTCTCCTCCTTTTATTTGGCAATATTATTCTTTGGAAATCAAAGATGGGTAAAGTCTTTGTGAAAAAAGCGCTTCTTTACATTCCAGTATGTAAAACCATGGTTGCTGAAGTAATTTTGCTCCGTTTTTCATCCGTATTATCTAATTTACTTGGAAATGGTGTATCTTTAATGGACGCTTTGCATCTTTCAAAGAAAGTAATGGATCATCCAAGTTTTGAAGCGGCGATAACCCATGCTGAAAAAGAGATTACGCAAGGAAGAAAACTATCAGAGTCTTTAGAGGAGAGTGGTTTTTTCCCAAAACTATTTACTAGAATGCTTTCTACTGCAGAAGAGGGTGGAAATATCTCTCCAATGCTTGATAATATCGCAATTATTTATGAAGAAGATCTAGATAGAAGTCTTTCTCGATTTACCACGCTTTTGCAGCCAATGCTTTTACTGTTTTTAGGAGTTGTGGTTGGGATTATTTTACTATCTGTCTTACTTCCACTAACTGATGTCAGCTCATTCATGAACTAGGAGATCTACTATGAAAAAGAAAAAAAATGCGATGACCCTACTTGAAATCATGATTGTGATTTTTATTATCGGAATCATTGGATCTGTGATTGGATATAATATGAAGGGAAGTTTGGATAAAGGAAGAGCGTTTAAATCTGAGCAAGGTATGCGCCAAGTATATGAAATTTTAAGTTTAGAGGTTGCTAAAGGCTCACCCCTTGAAGATGTCATCAAAGATCCCAAATCCGCTATTGAAGAGTCAGGTCTTGCCAAAGATCCTGAAAAACTACTCGTAGATGGTTGGGGAAAAAGTTATAAAATCACATTAGATGATCAAGAAGAAGACATCTTAATTTCTTCTATCGGTCTTGAGAAATATAAATCTAAGGCTAAGAAAAAGAAGTAGGTGATGAAAAAATCATTTACACTTATTGAAATACTCGCTGTTTT
>JAJFMG010000163.1 GCA_021772295.1 Chlamydiota bacterium
CACTTAGCGTATCTTCTGGATCTGATATGACGCTTTCTGATTCTAGTCTTGTACGCAACGTCGGAACAGGCAGTTCTACCATTGTCGCAGGTGGCAATCTTTCGATCACTGATGGCAGCTTTTTTGAAGTTGCTGGAACGCTTACCGTATCAGGAGGGGGAACGCTAGATATTGCAGGTCCTGCAACCTCTTATATGATGGGCGCAGATGATACATCTGTGATAGCATCATCAGATATTACCCTTCTTGGCTCAGCTCCAAGCGAAGTGTATATTGAAAACACCACGGGTAATTTAAGTATAGAATCAACATCTGGATCTATTTCGATTGGAGAAGATGCTAGAATCGAGAGTATGAACGCTGGTGCAGGAACTCTAGACTTAGCATCAGGAACTTCAATATCACTCTCAGATGGCGGATTTGTGACAAGCTCAGGAACAGGGCTTGCCACACTTACAACAGGTACAAGCTGCAGCATTTCAGGCAGTAGTTACATAGATGTCAATGGAGCCCTAACGGGTGATATTGGCACTTCTTTATTTATTACGGCAGCAGGAGTAGATACATACATTACAAGCGATGGAACAATAACTCTTACTACAGGTTCTACTGCTCTAACTGGCACAAATAGCATGATGATGGTGCCATCAGAAGCATATATTGAAACAACAACAGGTAACTTTACTCTTACTTCTTTAACTGGTGATATTAGCATCAGCGATAACTCCCGGCTGGAAAATATGGACGCTGGAGCGACTTCCATGTCGATTACAACAACTACTGGAAATTTACTTGTCAGTGATGAGTCCTCTATTCTTCATGCTGGATCTGGTACTACAATGGTGTCAGTTGGAAAAGATCTTATTATCCTAGATGGAAGTTCCATCGATGTGGGCGGTAGGTTTACAGGCTTTATATTAGATGATATTAAAATTACAGGGAGCTTAACTGGTAGCTCCTTTATATCAGCTGCTGATACAACAAGTATCACAGCCATTAACAATATTGAATTGACAGGGATTTCAGGAACAGAAGAAGCTTATATTGATGTTTTATCTGGATCAGGGACAGTCATTGCAAATAAAAATATTGAAATCAATGACTTCGGCAGAATTACTAATCAAGGGCTTGGAACACTCACTCTTGTAGTTGATAACGATGACCCAATAGCTCCAATAATTGGCAACGGAGCCTTTGTCCTTTCTGGTTCTGTTGGAAAAGCAGGTGGTGGCCTTCTTCGTATCTTTACTGCAAGAAGATCGCAAAATACAATTACTGGAACGAGCAATGTAAATGGAGATACGTTTGTACCAGGAACACTTTTTTTAAATACTCCAACGGAGCAATGGGATACTTATTTCCCCAATACTTTTGGCGGAACGCCCTATACGCTGTTCTATAAAAATGACTTTGTTCCGCCTCCTCCAACACCTATCATTGTGATACCAACTCCAGAGCAAATTCAACAGCTAATTGTTCCCAACTCTGAGATGGCATATATGTTTAGCCAAAGCGATGTATTCTACTTTCTAAAATCTAGATTTAATATCATTAACGTTGGTTCTCAAAGCGTTTTCTTAATGCCAACACCTAATTTCTATCAGTTTAAAGGTCTTCGAGGTCTTCAATAACTGGCAAGAACGGAAAAATGAAACTTAGTAAGACTATTATCATTTAATAAACCTGTTCGATGCAACTTGAATCCAAGGTCAGCTCGAAGTGTTAAATACTCTGCAAGAGTATATCTTAGCCCTGGACCAACTCCTATTAAATACTGTGACTTTTTCTGTCCCTCAACAAGATGGTGATCCCATCCAATGCCATAATCAATAAAGGCCAAAAATTGCAGGTTGTCACGAATTTTTTTACTATTTCCCATATTGATTAGATGAATTGCTGGCGTTCTTGCTTCAGTTGAAAATAAGAAGCCGTTATCAGAATTAACTTCTCTTTCATCGTAGCCACGAACTGTGCTATACCCTCCCAGCCCAAATTGCTCACTTGAAAGCAAATTTGCACCAGCAAGTTGGAGCTGCGTATTAAAAGAGAGTGTAAAATCGCGTGGGAGCTTAAAAACTGGAATCAAAGTCAAATGACCATAAATATAATTATTTTTAGCAAAAGGACGAAGCGAATCAAAGTCAGCATTGGATTGATGACCAAAGTAATCCCCTGGCATTGCAAAAAGCTCCAAATTAAGCGATGTATCCGCAAAAGAAGTATGATGGGTTCCATTATACGCAAATGCGGCTTGGGTAATCACAGCCGTTTTTGCAACAATGGGAACATCCGCAAATACTAAATTCGTATTTGTCTTTTTGTAATCTGCCCCAAAGGAAATTTCATGTAAAAAAGTGCCTCTTGGTTGCAAAGGAATTGTATATCTAGCGCTTACTTGGGAAGATCTACCAGTATTGCTCATATCACCAAGAGTCATCTTGGCATTCACTCTTGAATACCCTCCAAAGACAGTAAATACATCCCTCCAAGACAAAGGTATGGTATAGTGCCCAGTATGCGCATAAAACCTTCCGAAATCAGTCGATGTGGTATATTGATAAGAGAGTATCTGATCTAAACCGAAAACATCTCCCCAATTCAGTCCTGCAAAAAGTCTTCCCTCACCTGTTGATTCGAAGCCCGTGTTTTCAGCGCCAGCGTAAATACGCCACGGCCTTCTATCTTGGGTCCAAAATTCAACATCAGTTGTTCCTTCTAATTCACCAGGCTTTAAAACAACGTTTGTTTGCCTAAAGGGATTTTGATTGATCCATTGCAGATCTGCAGCGAGTGTATTTGAATCAATTGAATCATCAAGTTGAAGTCTTACATAATCGCGCAACTTTTCATCATCAAACCATTCACTCCCCTTCATTTCTACGTTGCCAATTTTTGCCTCTAAGACAATGAGTTGCAAAGTACCAGTAGATACGTTTTGTTCTGGAATAAGCACTTTGACAACAGGGCGTTTATTCTTATGATAATACTCGTAGATAGCGTCTTTGATTTTGCCAATTTTTTTAAGCGTTAATGGTTCATCATAAAAAAGAGGTTTTAGTTTTTCCTTTAAAAGATGTGATTTTCCGGGAACATCCAAGTTATGAAATGCAACGCCATTGATATCAACACCGTCATAAACTACATCTTCACGCCCCCCTACAAGATATAGCCCCTTTGTTTTCTCGATAATGACTTTGTCATCAGAGATGGCTGGAGAATCCTCCTTGTTTGGAAAAATGATTTCATGGGATTTATTTTTAGCAATTTCTCTAGGTGCAATATGCTCATAGTAAGTAAATGCATTTACACTCAAAAGAGTTGCAAGCACAAAAGGGGATAACTTCATCAAATAGTCTTTAATCTACATGTAAACAACGATTTGCAACGTTATCTTTTTCTTGTAAAATTTGCAAGTGTCTTTCTGGACAATCAATTTCAACGCTTCATGGCCATCTTTCCAAGATATGGCTGCATATGCATTCCATCAAATTTGACTTAAATTAAAAATTTTTCTATTGATACATGTTTGCCGTCTCAAAACAAAGAAATTTCCGGGGTAGATTTACATGTTACTTTCTAAAAAAAAAGACCTAAATAAAAAGCTAGAATCTGAAAAAGGTCATACTAGTACTTACAGTTCTAGATACTTTCGAGAAAGTATTCCTAAGTATGAAATGCCAGAAAATTCAATGCCTGCAAACGCGGCATACCAGCTCATTAAAGATGAGCTGAATATGGATGCAAACCCTTCCTTAAACTTAGCAAGTTTTGTAACAACTTGGATGGAAGATGAAGCTGAAAAACTCATCCATGAGAACCTACATAAAAACTTCATTGACCATGACGAGTATCCACAAACAGAAGAAATCCACAATCGCTGCGTAAATATGTTAGCGCGCCTTTTTAATGCTCCAGATAACTGCACATCGATTGGAACTGCAACTATTGGATCATCAGAAGCTATTATGCTCGGGCTCTTAGCTCATAAATGGAAATGGAGACAAAGAAGAGAAAAAGAAAATAAACCAGCTGATAAACCCAATATTATTTTTGGCGCAGAAGTTCACGTATGCTGGGAAAAATTTGCTAGGTACTTCGATGTAGAAATGAGAATGATCCCTTTAAAAGAGGGTTTATATACCATCACTAAAGAAAGCGTAAAAGAGCTTATTGATGAAAACACCATTGCAGTTGGCGCCATTTTAGGAACCACTTACTCAGGTCAATCAGATCCAATACAAGAGATTAATGACCTACTTGTTGCTATCAAAAAAAATAAGGGCTGGGACATCCCCCTGCACGTAGACGCTGCAAGTGGTGGATTTGTTATTCCCTTTACAAAACCTGATTTCGTATGGGATTTTAGACTTGAGCAAGTAAAATCCATTAACGTTTCAGGACATAAGTATGGATTAGTTTATCCAGGCATAGGTTGGATCCTATGGCGCGATGAAAGCGACTTCCCCAAAGAGCTTGTATTCAATGTGAATTATCTTGGTGGCTGGATGCCAACCTACACCTTAAATTTCTCCCGTGGAGGCGCTATGGTCATCGCGCAATACTACAATTTTTTAAGGCTCGGCAGACAAGGCTATACTGAAATCATGGAAAACTGCATGGCTAATGCGGGTTACCTATCTGATCTACTTGAAAAAAGTGGTAAATTTACTATGATCTCTAAAGCTCAAATGCTACCCATTGTGGCAGTCTCCTTAAAAAACTCAGAAAAATTTACAGTATTTGATCTTTCTAAAAAGCTTCGAGAAAGAGGCTGGGTCATGTCTGCCTATACCATGCCTAAAAACGCAGATAATGTCGCTCTCATGCGAGTGGTCGTACGTGAGCACTTTAGCAGGGACATGGCAGGTATTCTCTATCAAGATATTATGAATGCATGTGACGAGCTATCCAAACAAACGATCGCTAGTAAGTCAGACAAAAATGAAGACAGACATCGCCCTATTTGCTAAATACGTATTTCTCATGATTTTTCATGTAACCTAAGCTTTCTAAAAAAATATTTTTAGAAAGTTTTTTTATTGATGCGTCCTTTCAACCTCGAAGTGTACAAAAAGATTAAAATAAAAAATGGTCAGAGATAGCTAATTCCTCTAACGGTGATTTTTTAACGAAAAACACACCAAATGGAGGAAATATGCCCAAAGGCTACCATCATCTGACAAAATTTGAAAGATGCCAAATTGAGATTTTAATGAAAAGAGGTGATTCAGCACAAAGGACATTGCTGAAGCAATTAACGTTCATGTAACAACAGTAAAAAAAGGATTAAAAGAAATTCAAGATCAAGAGGTTATGGATATAATCAAGCGCATAAACAATCTCCTGAAAGAAGGAAAAATGCAAGCCAAGATAGACCAAAAGTAACTGAGAGAGTGATCACATACATTATAGAAAAACTGCTATTACAATGGAGTCCTGTACAAATATCAGGAAGACTCAAGCTAGAGAAAAATATATCGATATCTCATGAAACAATTTATCAGCTAATCTGAATGGAAAAATCTATAGGAGGACAGCTATATAAGAACCTCCGTCATCAAGGAAAAAGTATAACAAACCAGGCAAAGGAAAGGCTGGAAGAGGCTGCATTCCAAATAGAGTGGATATTGATAATCGACCACCTATTGTAGAAGAAAAATCTCGCTTAGGAGATTGGGAATTAGACACTATAATAGGAGCTGGAAAAAAAGGAGGGATTGTTCCAATAGTGGATAGAGCACCCAAGATAACAAAGCTACAGGTAGTCTCAAGAAAAACAATTATAGAAGTTCAAGGCGCCATAATAAAAAGTCTGTTACCGATAAAGAAGTTTGTAAAAACGTTAACATCAGATAATGGAAAAGAATTTTCAAGACATGAACTTGTAAGTAAAGAACTTAGGTCAGGATTTTACTTTACAAAACCATATCATTCATGGGAAAGAGGCCTAAATGAGCATACAAATGGATTGATAAGGCAGTATTTTCCTAAAGGCATGAAATTTAAAGGAATAACAAATAATAAGCTTCAAAAGTAGAAGATCTTCCTTAACGATAAACCTCGAAAAGTGTTAGAATTTAAGACAACGATAGAGGTATTTGATCATCTTTCAAAAAAATCATATAACTGTGCACTTCAGACTTGAAACGGCGATGTCCAAACCTCCCTCTTAAAAGAATCATAGAATTTAGATGAAACATTCTCTATAATGATCGAAAACAAAAAAGCTTATTATGGATCAAACATTTCAAGAGAAGACCATGACACACAATGCCCCAGAATATCACGGATTTGATGAATTTAAAACCAGATCTACCAAACTGCAAGAAATTAAAGATCTTGGCGTTGATCCGTATCCCCATAAATTTACGCCTACTTCTTCGAGCTCTTCCCTACACTCTAAATATGAAAAAGAAGAAATTGGTAGCGCTGAAGAGGCTACTAACAAATCTACACCTGAAACATCAGTTGCAGGAAGACTCGTTCTTTTTAGAGCCATGGGAAAAAACGCATTTGGTCAAATCCAAGATGATACGGGTCGCATTCAAATTATGTTTAATAGGGACGTTACAAAGGTACTCGGTCTTGATTCTGAAGAAATCACACACATAAAATTCATCGAAAAAAAAATGGACCTCGGCGACATCATCGGCGTTAAAGGACACCTTTTTAGAACGCAAAAAGGTGAGCTTACCATTTTAGCAACAGAGGCAACCCTGCTGTGTAAAAGCTTACTTCCCCTTCCCGACAAACATAGTGGGCTTGTTGATAAAGGTGTAAGATATCGTAAAAGATGGCTTGATCTTATTTCGAATGAAGAAGTCATGAAAAATTTTAAAACTCGCTCTCAGATTCTTTCCATCATTCGGGAAGAATTTAGCAAACTTGATTTTCTTGAAGTAGAAACTCCTATTTTACAAAACAATTACGGCGGCGCTGAAGCGCGCCCCTTTATGACAGAGCTTAATGCTCTGTCACAAGAAATGTACTTGCGCATTTCTCTTGAGATTTCGCTTAAAAAGCTTCTCATCGCTGGAATGAGTCGTATTTTTGAAATTGGCAAAGTATTTCGTAATGAAGGAATAGATAAAACACACAATCCTGAATTTACGATGGTTGAATCCTACGCTGCATATTGGGATTATAACGACGTCATGGAATTTACAGAGAACCTTTTTGCAACTATTGCTAAAAAGCTATTTGGATCCACAAAAATTGGTCAAAGACATGATAAAAAAGGCACCCTCCATGATATCGACCTGCAAACACCTTGGACTCGTATGACCATGAAAGATAGCATCAAACATTATGCTAAACTTGACGTGGATACAATGACAGAAGATGAAATGAGAAAATACTTAGTCGAAAAATCCGATTTAGAAGCAGATGATGTAAAAACTGCACCGAAAGGAAACCTTATTGCATATCTTTTTGAAGAGTTTGTTGAAGAGCACCTTATCCAACCTCATCATATTACCGATCACCCGATTGAAACAACACCTCTATGTAAACTACATAGAGACCCAGCCATGCGAGATGATCGCATTGTAGAGCGGTTTGAGACCTTTATACTTGGTTATGAATTCTGTAATGCATACTCAGAGTTAAATGATCCTATCCTGCAAAGAGAACTTCTCGAACAGCAAGCTTCCAAAAAGGATGCAGGTGACGAAGAAGCTCATCCTATGGATGAAGAGTTTTTAGAAGCTATTTGTCAAGGGATGCCACCTGCTGGTGGTCTTGGAATCGGAATCGATCGTATGATAATGCTCTTTAACAATGCCATATCCATTAGGGATGTGGTCTTTTTTCCTCTTATGAAGCCAGAGGAAACATTAACCAGCAATTAATCAAATTATTTATTTAAATATCAAATTAAAATAAACAGGTAATTATATGGCAGCAACTTTAGATACAGCAACTTTAGATATGGTACCAGACTTTGGTATTTGGGGCGGTGGTTACGATACTTCACGTAATGTTGAAACCATAAGAAGTAATCATTTAATGCTAGAATCTATAGCAACTACTCTATCGATTGGACCTGCACCTGTTGACTATAATGTTGATCAATCCATAAATTATTACCTAGCTAAAATTGAAGAATTACATGAAATGTGCTTGGAGTCTTTAAAAATTGATCACAGGAAACACCGTGACAAATTATTAGAGAAGACAACTTATGGCATAAACTATCTCAATAGGTATGTATATTTACCTAAAGGACACTATCCTATACTTACGAATAAGATGCTTGAAGCCCTTTCAACCAATTACGATGCTGTGTGGTTGTTTATGGGTACCCATAGAGAATTTAAAGTGATTTTTCCTAATGTATTCAGTGCATACCCTAATCTAATTGCATTTTCTCCATTAGATCCTGGAAC
Source organism: Chlamydiota bacterium (assembly GCA_021772295.1). Taxonomy (GTDB): domain Bacteria; phylum Chlamydiota; class Chlamydiia; order Chlamydiales; family Simkaniaceae; genus JAJFMG01. The sequence goes on from JAJFMG010000163.1 coordinate 8,388, forward strand.
GTTTGATCCTGTAAACAGAACTTATCGAATTACATCACCCAATGATTCTTCCAGTGGAGTCTCTTTTCACATAGTAAAAATGACTGCCCAACTTATATTAAACCCACAAAAAAGCGGTCAAGGTTACCTATTTTTCGCTGATGATAGCCCCTTTTCACCTGAAAGATCAGAGCAAATACTTAACGCTTATCTTGATAATACCAGTAATTCAGGATCTAATGAAGTTTGTTTTACATTTCCCCCTGGCGAGTCTTTTAGAACTCCTGACTCAACAAATAATCTTTTGAATGAACAAATAGTTCCTGCAGCTCCTGCTGGGAATACAACGGATACAACTACAGAACCGCCTCCCAAATATTCTGTTCAAGCAGATTCAGCATCTTCACTTTTTGATCAATTACTTGGACTATTAAACCTTGACATTAATCTCATTTGCATTGACGAGGCTATCAGATTAACCCTTAATATAAGAAACACCGTATTTGATCTAAGAAATAACTATGATGATGCAACCGCTTTCGAGGAAAGCGTAAAAGGAGCCTTTGCTAAATTGAAGCATGAACACCCTGAAATATTTGATCTACTTCAAACTCTATTTAAAACTAACGAAATTTTAAGCCATTGCATGTTATCAAATGGTAATGTAGAAACAGAACCATATATCAGGGTTTCTGTAGAAGCAATATGTAAGGGGCTTTGCATAGGAACCAATTGATAGTACGCCTTCGTACATACTCCCTTTTGAAGACGAATCGTAGAACATATTTTTTACATTATTTCATTCCCAAGACTCTTTAAAACAAAGTCTTGGGAATTTCTCTAGTATAAATACTTATAAAAATTTGTATAATTAAGATAAATTTTTAATCTAAGGTCTCTGTTAACAGAGAGTTATAATACGATTTTTAATTAAACCAGCTTTAATCTTGATCCTTCTTTGGTATCTTCGATGATGTACCCTTTTGAAAAAATAAAATCTCGAAGTTCATCACTGCGGGTATAATTCTTTTCTTTTTTTGCTATATTGCGCTGCTCTAGAGCATCTAAGACATCTTGAGGAATATTCATATCATCAAAAGATAGTACGCTAAGCACTTGATTACATTCCTTTAAAAAAGAAAGAATATCTTCTCCATCTTTCGAGCTAATCTTACAAGCGTCAAAAAGGTTATTCACATCTCTCATCATATCAAAAAGAGCCGCTAGAGCAACTGACATATTTAGGTCATCACAAAGAGCTTTTTTAAATTCTACTTTCGTTTTTTTAATAATCGATGAAGCAAAATTTGAGCTCTCTCCTTTAGCCTCTTTCATACGTAGAATAAAGTCTTGAAAACGTTGCAGGCTTTTTTTAGCACTACTTAGTCCCTCTAAAGTGAAATTGAGCTGCGTGCGATAGTGAGTCTGCATAAGTAGATACCGAACCTCTATGCCAGTAAATCCTTTGCCGATGAGATCTCGAAGCGTGTAGAAATTTCCAAGGCTTTTAGACATCTTCTTGTTTTCTACGAGAAGATGTTCCGCATGAACCCAATGTTTTACGAAGTGTTTACAGGTATGGGCTTCAGATTGTGCAATTTCATTTTCGTGATGTGGAAAAATATTGTCGACGCCTCCCATATGTATATCGATGGAGGGGCCCAGTTCATGGATAGCCATAGCAGAGCATTCCATGTGCCAACCGGGTCTACCTTTGCCAAAGGGACTCTCCCAAAAGATGTCCCCATCTCTATTTTCATCATAAGCTTTCCAAAGAACAAAGTCTTGCGCTGAGTCTTTATCATACTCATCCATCACCTGGCGATTAGATGCACCTGTTTTCAAATCATCTAGACATAGATGAGATAGTCTTCCATAAGATGGAAAGTGAGAAATACTAAAGTAGATGGATCCATCCTTACCCTTATAAGCGATACCTTTTTGCATTAGATCCACAATAATAGCGATCATCTGAGGCACAAAGTTCGTTGCTCGAGGGTACGAGTCAGCTTTTTGTATATTAAGTGTGTACAGGTCTGTAAAAAAGGCGTCTGTGTATTTTTTAGCAATTGAGTTAAGCGGCTTTTGCAAGCTCACTGCCTTCTTAATGGTTTTATCATCAATGTCTGTGATATTCATCACGTGTTTTGTTTGAAAGCCTAAGTATTTAACCGTTTTAATAAAAACATCTTCAAAGACATATGTTCTAAAATTTCCAATATGCGCATAGTCATATACCGTTGGACCACAAGTGTATATTTTTAAAGGATTTTTTGAAAAAGCGATGGGAAGCTTCTTCTTTTGCTCTGTATCGAAAATATGCAAAAGTTGATGTTCATCCATTATACATCCAAGGTTTTTATTTGTTCATCTAATGTTTTGTAGCTGATTTTTCCCGCAGCATTTGTTGGGATTTCTTCAATTTGATGTACCTGATCAATTTTTACAATTCTTGCAAATTGATTCTCTTGCAAAATGTCGTTAACCAGATCCTTTTCAACAGGTCCGATACAAAAAAGATGTAATATCGGTTTTTCATTTTCCTTTTGCTCTGCGCAAACTGAAAGAAGGGCTTTGTCTTCAGTTACTTGAAAAAGGTTTTTATTAACAATTTCTTTGGTAAGAACTTCTTCAATAGAATGAAGGCTAATCATCTCTCCCCCAATTTTTACAAAGCGTTTGAGCCTCCCAGATAAAATTAGATTGTTATCCTCATCTAGAAAACCCAGATCTCCACTTCGATACCATCTTTTACCCTCAAGCTCTATAAATGGATCCTTCTTGCCAGTGCCAATGTATCCAGAAAAGACAGAGTTACCGTGAATGCAGATTTCTCCGGTTTCACCATTCTGCAATTTTTCAAGTGAATCTAGATGAATTGTACAAATTTCAATATCACCAATGGGTTTACCAACTCCTTTTTTTATATCTCCTTCTCTTTGGATAGTAACAATCGGGGAGCATTCTGTAATTCCATATCCTTCAATCATTTCGGCTTGAGGAAGGTTTTTACTTGCGTAAGCAAGTAAACTTTCTGAAGCTTTTTCAGCGCCAGTTACAAGAAGCCTAATAGACTTCAAATCTTCTTTTTCTGCTACCTGGAAAAGATTTTGATAAAAGCTAGGCGCTAAACAGATAATCGTAGCCTTTATTCTCTTTATATCCTCCGCAATTGCCAAAGCATCGGTGGGGTCGGGAGCAAAAAAAACTCGTATTCCATAAAGAATAGGAAAAAATCCAGTAACTGTAAATCCAAAGGAATGAAAAGGTGGCAAGGAGGCGTAGAGGATATCGGATGGCTTTAAGCTTGTATCATGTTGCACTGAACGCAGGTTTGATAAAATGTTA
>JAJFMG010000164.1 GCA_021772295.1 Chlamydiota bacterium
GCTCTTTACTAATTGGGCAATATGGAGTGCCAATTCTTGCAAATAGGACTCTCATAAAATCATAGATGCCAGTAAGTGTGCCGACAGTTGATCTTGGATTTTTACTTACCGTTTTTTGTTCAATAGCAATCGTTGGAGAGATACCGGTAATGGACTCCGCCTCAGGCTTAGTAAGATCACCTAAAAACCTCTTTGCATAAGAAGAAAGAGACTCAACATAGCGCCTTTGTCCCTCTACATAAATGGTATCAAAAGCGAGGGAAGATTTTCCTGATCCTGAAACACCTGTAAAGATAATAAGCTTTTGAGAATCTAAAGAGAGATCAACTTCTTTTAAGTTGTGGACTTTGACTTTCTTTAAGTCTATTTTTTTCATGGAAGCCTTTTTCAAAAGGTTTCATTATAATGTCTATTGTTAGATATATCAAGAAGTTCATTTCTAGTTTCAATAGGATAGCTGCATTTTACTTAACGGCTTGCCAATTCAATACTTGTCGAATAAATGTAGGATGTCAAAGTGATTTGCTGAGCAAATAAAAAAGAATTCCGAATACAAAAAACTTGTCGAAGGTTTAATAAACACAAGCGCAAATCCCAGGTCGCTTTTAATATATACTTTTTATTTTTCACTTAACTCATCTTTGCTATATGCTGCAATTTTTAGGCAAAAGTTAGGATGTGTCTCTTATGCGTACTCGCACAAAAATTGTTTGCACCATTGGCCCGGCTGTCAATTCATATGAATCGATCAAAAAGTTAATTGATGCAGGTATGAATGTTGCTAGGATTAATTTTAGTCATGGTACACATGAAGAGCATGCAAAAGTTATTGCGCTTCTAAAAAAGGCAAGAGAAGAAAAAAAAGTTCCTTTATCCATTATGCTTGATACAAAGGGGCCTGAAATTCGCCTTGGTAATCTCAAAGAACCATCTTTCGAGGTAAAAAGAAAGCAGAAGTTACAGCTTGTAAAAGATGATATTTTGGGTAGTGAGGAAGCTGTATCAATTACACCGCCCTCTGTTATAGATGATCTTGAAAAAGGAATGAAGGTTCTCATTGACGATGGGTATATTTATTCCAAAGTCATTGAGGTCAATAAGAAAGGGGTTGTCATTGAAATTGAAAATTCGGGTTTAATACGACCTCATAAGGGGGTAAATATCCCTCATGAAGAAGTAAATCTTCCTGCAATGACAGAAAGAGATATTGCGGATATTTCTTTTGGGTGTCAGCAAGATATAGATATATTAGCTGCATCTTTTATCCGCTCCTATGAACATGTTCTAGAAATCAAAAAACTACTACACAAAAATAACAGCTCAAAAATTTTGGTTTTTTCGAAAATAGAGAGCGCCCTTGGAGTAAAAAATTTTGACTCAATTTTGCAAGCATCTGATGGAATTATGATCGCAAGGGGAGATTTAGGAGTAGAGCTTCCGTTAACACATGTTCCTAAATTGCAAAAAATGATGATTCGTAAATGTTACCGAGTATTCAAACCTGTAGTTACAGCAACCCAAATGTTAGAATCAATGATACAAAGTCCAAGACCCACTCGGGCAGAGGTGTCCGATGTTGCGAATGCCATCTATGATAGTACCTCCGCTGTGATGCTTTCTGGTGAAACAGCTGTTGGAAAATATCCGATTGAAACTATTCAAATTATGAAAAAAACAATCGAAGAAACTGAAAAAGATTTCAATTTTGAGCAGTTTTTTTATACAGATATTGCAACAAAAGTGTTTCAAGATATTTCATCATCAGTTGCCATTGCGGCTGTAAAAATTGCTTATAGCGCTAGAGGAAAGGCTATCTTAGTGTTTACGAATTCAGGATCTACGGCTAGGGCAATCGCAAGGTTTAGACCCAAAGTTCCAATCATCGCTCTAACCTCTAATGCAAAGACATATCATCAACTCGGATCTAATTGGGGAGTGATTCCCATTTTACATAATGTAAAGGATGTAAAAGAAGGTTTTAAAGTCGCTTCCTGCTATGCACTTAAAAAAGGGCTTGTAGAATATGGAGACCTAGTTGTTGTATCCGCTGGTACTCCATTCGGAATCAGTGGCACTACAAATACACTTGTTGTTGAAAGTATTGGGAATGTTTTGGTTCGAGGAGCTCCTTCAAAAGGTAATTCTGTTTTTGGGAAGGTTTGTTTAATACCAGCTTTTGATAAAAACAAGAAATATGATTGTAAAAAAGCTCTTATTGTAATTTCATCATGCGATGAGATTATGAAACCTGTGTTTAAAAATGCTCTTGGAGTGATTTTGCAAAATCATCCAGAAGATAAGGAATCAGAAAAACAGGCTAAAGCTCTTTGTGAGGAATATAAAATCCCACTTCTTAGAAGAGCTGACTTTGCTTGTAGTATTCTAAAAGATGGGCAAGAGGTAACACTAGACTCTACGAAGGGACTTATTTTCTTAGGAAATGAAAGTATGAATAAGTCAGATCTTCTTAAATCTTGTAAATCCTAAAGCTTTTGTGCAAGGACTGCCATTGCAGCAATAGCGGCTGTTTCACATCGTAAAATATTAGGACTTAAGGAAACCCCTTTTGCAAAGAGAGTCTCTTCCATAACGGCAATTTCATTTTCGCTGAAACCTTTTTCAGGGCCATTAATAAATAAATAGGGTTTATTTGAAGAGACATGGTGAAGCATGTCTGGCGCTTTTTTAGAAATGTCACCATAGAGCATACAGACAGATATTTCTTGCATTTCTACCATTTCATCTAAAAAAGTGATTTGTGGCATGAAGAGCCTTCCACTTTGCTTCATACTAGAGATCATGATAAGTTCAAGTCGCTTTTTTTTGTTTTCAGTAAGGATAATTTTTTCAGATAGTGCGCTTGGGAAGAAAAAGAAACGAGTACATCCAAGCTCAATGCCTTTTTCTAAGATTAACTCTAAATTAGAAAGTTTTGGAAAACATTGCGCTAGAAAAAGATCAGGTTCGCTTTCCGCTTCTTCTAATAGTTTTATGATGGTAATTTCTGCAGAGCGTTTCTCAATGCTTGTTATAATGCCTTCAAATAAAAAGCCTTTTCCATTAATGACTTCGATTTTGTCTCCAGACTTAGATCTCATCACATTAAGATGATGGAGTTCATTGTCATGAAGGTTATATGTTTTATCTAATTCAATAGTTTCATCAATGAAATATCGATTATGTGGCATGAGGACTCCATAGAGTGTTTGGTCTACAAATTGCTTTTTTTATCACCATAGATAAATCATCGCCACTCGTCAAATGATCTTTTGCAAGTTTTTTAAGATCTTTCTGATTTAATACAGAAAAAGCAGAAAGGTTTAAAAAATGTTTCTTAAGATGCGTTTCATTGGAAAAGTCAAATACCAATTTAAATCTATAATCAATAATGGGATTATCCAAATTTTGGTAGGGAAGAACTTCAATATTATCTAGATTGATTTTAGGGGCAATGTTTTCGTGGCAATAAACACTTATAAAAGCTTTGGGATAAATTTCTCTAAAAGTAGAAAGGAGGGAAAGAATTTTCTCATAGCCATGCTCAGGAATAGTAATTAATATTGAGTCATAGCGAAACTTATAAAATACATTTTTAGGTGTTTCTTGCTTCCATCGATTATGTTGCCATAGCCAATTTCCTGGGTTTTTTACTACACTTTTTCCAAAAGTGGTAAGCGCTTTTTCCATCATGGTTTGTGTGTTTTCTTCTAAAGAGAGGTTACTATCTGGATAAATGGGATCGGAGTAATGAATGATATACCTCCCTTTTTCTCTTCTTGTTGTGGCGACAAGAAGAGGACAATTTCGTTTGCAAGCAAGTAACGCTGGAACAGGAGATGTATAGGCTTTTCTACCTAAAAAATTGGATGTGAAAGAGCTTTCTGGCATTCCTTGGTCACCAACAATTCCAAAGAATTTTCCTTCTTTGAGAGCCTTTAAGCCTTTTTTGATTCCTTCTTTGGGAGAGAATATGTCTCCATTAAATTGCTCTCGAATTTTCTGAATATAGGAATAGAGATACTTGTTTTTAATAGGTCTTCCAATGGCAACTCCTTTCATGCGAGAGCTACCCTCTAAAAAGAGTACCTCCCAATTTGATTGATGGCCGCAAAAAAAGATAAGACCTTTGTTTTGTCGATAGATTTCATCTGCTTTCTCAGGATTTTCACAAATAGCAACTTTAGAAATATCTTTAATTTTTTTAAATTTCCCATATTCCAAAAGAGTAATACAGAGATTTTGGAAGGACTCAATCGCAATCTGTTTTTTTGCTTTATCGGAAAAGGAGAGATCAGTTGCAAGAGAAAGATTGGACATCACCCTTTTTCTAAATTTAGTAGATAGGTAGAACATCAGTTTTCCAAGAACATTTCCCATCTTATGAATCCACAATAGAGGTAAAAATTGGATGGGAAATAAAAAAATCCGAAAAAGAATGTAACTGAGATAATGTTTCATAAAAGGCAAGTTTCGGTGATTTCGGATAATCGCTGAGAATAATCGAGATGCTTTACTTTTTCGCGGATCTTTTGTGAGCTTATCCAGGTTTTTTTATAATCAAGAGAGCTGACTAATGTATCTCTAAAACTTTCGATGTCGACAAGAGATGGAATCACTATTCCATTATCTTTTGTTAGAACTTCCTTTCCACCATTATATTTTGATGAAATCACATAAAGGCCCATAGCTAGAGCTTCAACGGTAACATTTGCAAAAGGATCATAGTAAGATGGAATTACAATGCTATCTGCCATTTGATAAAAGGGGGAAACGTTTTTTTGCTCTCCAACAAAATGCACTTTGTGAGCAAGACCAAGTTTTTTGGAAAGCTTTTGGAAATAAACAATATTTTTGTCCTTTCCAACTACAAGTAAGTTAAAATGATGATTTTTCATAAGAGCGAGAGCTTGAAGAAGAGGGGTTAGACCTTTTCTTTTAAAGCCAGTGCCTACAAAAAGAAATGTAAAGGCGGTTGGATCTAAGGAATATTTTTTGTTTAGAACTGCTCTTTTTTCAATCCATCTTGTAAATTCAGGTTCCATTTCATGCCATTCAACACCATTGTGTACAACTTGAATCTTGCTTGGGTGAACGTCATAGTGAGAGAGGATTTCCTGTTTTACCATATCGGAGTTGGTAAATAACGTTTTAAGCTCACTATGTTCAAAAGCTAATTTTTCTTGGAGTAAAATCGCTTTATGCAAAGGGTTTATTCTATGAAGGCGATTTTTTATAGGACCTTCCATCAGTTTTCGCTGCATTAAAAAAGCTTTATGAACTCCATTACCTGCTCTAATATGTGTTTGGAATTTGGTTCGCTCCATTGCAAAAACAATATCGGGTTTATCTTCCATGCAAAGAATCTCAGCTTTTTCGGAGAATTCTTCCATTTTCAAAAAACTCGCTTTTTGTCTTAGGGGCAGAAGCTTAGTAGTAATCTGCGCTTTAGCGTAGATTGGCACTTTGTCTGAGCAGACAAGGGTAACTTTTGCGCCTTGGTTTGCAAATGCATTCGCTAAACGCATTGTATACTTTTCTAAGCCACCAATGCTTTGCATGGATTGCTTAAGGATATAAATGCTTTTTTGCTTTTTCACGGGCTAGTTTCCTCAGAAACTAGAATGTGATTACCGTGGATTTGAGCAGAAAGAGAGAGTTTTTTATTGTTTTTGTCATACAGCTCAAATCGATTCATATAGTTTCGAAAACGGTTTCTTAGGTATTCTTCTCGCACCTTTGGATTTAAACTTTTGACTTGCTCTTCTGAGACATCAGACATGAGCATACTTACATATCGATTTTCTAGAACATGAGGGTTGATAAATTGCACACTCCATTGCAATTTAGGACTCGTTGTTGATCCATCTACAATTACAAGGATTTCAATCATGTCTTTCATGACTTCTACAAATAGTTCTGAAACCCCCTTTGCATATAGGGGTTTAGTAATCATTTTTAAGCCGTTTTTGAGTTCAACAGTTTCATTTGGTGTTATTGACACTTTTTGGGGGTGCAAGCTAGAGGTGTGGTCTGGAGGAAAATAAATATTTACTGGAATAGGACTTGTAAGAGAGAGCATTTCATAACGAACAAAGTCAATTCTTAAGTTTTTTGCCTCTGGATCATTAATTTCAATGGGCGCATCGGAAAGACTTGGAACAGAAATTTTTTTCCAATCAGTTGGTACAAAAAAACTTACTGCATCTTTGTTTTTGCCAACGCTATCTGCGTGGATATCATCTAACTCATTTTTAGATACATCATTTAAGTTAAAGGTAAGACGCAAGCCTCTTGCTTTTAATTTTTTTACCACTTCTTCAGGTCCTGATACTGTCATATATAGGTGATAGGGCCAAACATCAATAAAGTGATAGCCCTTAGGAGCAAGCCCAATGGGCTTGGTTACAATAATAGGAATTTTATCCGTGACTTGTTTTGTTAGCTTTACGATAAATGTTTTAGAAGAAACCTTATTGATTCCCTGGGCAATACTTACTTCGGGATTGAGAGAAGATAAGTTGCTTTTTGAAATGGTTACGATCCATTCATTTTTTTTATTGGCAGCGTCAATGATTACTTCTAAATCATTCGAGCTGATTTCTTCTAGGGTGTTTTTTTTCCCATTGAGGGTAAGTGTGACTGTTCGATTAAGGACTCCATCAGAGCGGATTCCGTCTATCGTTTTATTATGAGGAATATTGATAACTCGAATAGGAATATTTCTGACAGTTTTAGTAGTTGTTAGCGATTGATTCACAACAAGCCAAACAATAATTGCTAAAGCAAGGGCGACGGCCTTTCTTGGCCAGTTGTTGATAAAAAGTTTTTTAATCAAAGACTTCATTTTTTAAGCCACGCTCTCAAGCTAAATTTGTTTTTATCAATGGTACTTAAGGGAGGATTATAAATGCTTCGTATAATTCCTTTAAAGCGATCAATTTTGATTCCACGTGTAATAATACCGTCTCTTGCAATAGAGACTTTGCCTGTTTCTTCTGAAATCACAATGATAAGGGCGTCTGTTAGCTGAGATGCTCCAAGTCCCGCTCTATGTCTTGTTCCCATTGATTTAGCAATCTGAGAAGTATCTTCTGCTAAGGGCAGTATCACAGATGCTGCTGTTATGGTAAGATTTCGAATAATGATAGCGCCATCATGTAAAGGAGTCGTCGTTGTAAAAATAGATTCTAAGAGTTCTGATGAGAAATTTGCATTGAGCATAACAGCTTTTCTTGCAAATTCTTCCAACGAATCATCATTTTCAAGCGCGATTAAAGCGCCAATGCGCTTTTCTGACATTTTATATACAGAGCCAGCTAATTGATCTAGGAAGCGATCAAATTCGGTGATCTCTCTATATCGTTTTCCTTTGAGACTGAGTTTAGATAGAGCAACTCTGAGCTCTGGTTGGAAAATGATTAAGATCGCAATTACCGCAACGTTACCAACGAGTAGCATTAGTTTATGCAAGATGGGGAGATCAAGCCATGAAGAAAGCGCAAAAATAAATAAAAAAGCCAATAAGCCGAGCACCAAATCCATAGATCTGGTATTCCAAAAAAAGGATAGCAAAGAATTAATCATCAAAGTAATGATGATAAGTTCTATGAAAGGTGTAACCGACTGGTAAAAATACATTCTTAATTTTCTTGTGTTTTACATGCGCATCTCTAGATGCACATTGTCCTTAAAAATAAATATAAGTCAAATGAAAAAATGGTGAGAAATTTCTAGCTAGGTGACCTCTAATAAGGTTTCTTAGGTGTTTTTAAGCTCTTTGTTGACAAACATTCAAATATTTTATAGTTTCCAAATTTGTTAAAAATTTATTTTCCCTTTGGTGGCTTATATGGATGTTCTCATCTTATCTAGAATTCAGTTCGCGCTTAATATCGCTTTTCATTATTTCTATCCTCCCTTAAGTATTGGGCTCGGCCTTATGATTGTTATCATAGAAGGTATGTATATCAAAACAAAGTCTGAAAAGTACAAGAAAATGGCGCAGTTTTGGACACGTATCTTTGCACTTAGCTTTGCACTTGGAGTGGCCACAGGAATTGTGCAGGTATTTGCATTTGGAAATAATTGGTCCAGATTTGCAAGATTTGTAGGGGATGTCTTTGGATCTGCTTTAGCAGCTGAAGGGATATTTGCTTTCTTTTTGGAAGCTGGCTTTATTGGACTTATGCTCTTTGGATGGGAGAGAGTGAGCGCAAGACTTCATTACTTTTCGACGATTTGCGTTGCACTAGGAGCGCATTTTAGCGCTATATGGATTGTAGCTGCAAACTCATGGATGCAAACACCGCAAGGCTTTAAACTTGTAGGTGAGGGTGTAAATAGAAGGGCAGTTATTACTGATTTTTGGGGTGTGATTTTCAACCCATCCTTTTTAGATCGCCTTACCCACGTAATTATTGGGTGTTGGCTCACAGGGGCATTCATTGTGCTGAGTGTATGTAGCTATTATTATCTTAAGAAAAAGCATACTGAATTTGCCAGAATTGGAATGAAGCTTGGCCTTGCAGTAGCTGGCATTTTACTTGTTTTGCAATTAATATCTGCTGATTACACAGCAAGAGGCGTTGCAAAACATCAACCTGAGAAGCTTGCAGCAATGGAAGGTGTATATGAGACTCGTGATCATACTCCAATGACAGTTGTTGGTTATGTAGATACCAAAGAGCAAGTTGTAAAAGGGATAAAAATACCATCTCTTCTGAGCTTTTTGGTATATCGGAATTTTAAAACGCCGGTAACAGGATTAAAGCATTTTCCAGAAACGGATTGGCCCAATGTAGCAGCTGTTTTTCAGATGTATCATCTGATGATTTTTATGTGGGGCGCTATGGTCATTGTGACACTCTTGGGTTTTATCTTTTATAAAAGAAAAACGCTTGATAGAGCTAAGTGGACTCTTAGGGGACTTGTAGTGTCCATCCTATTTCCATATATTGCTAATCAATCCGGATGGTTTACAGCTGAGATGGGAAGGCAGCCCTGGGTTGTCTATCATGTGCTTCGTACAGCAGATGGCGTTTCAACAGGAATTAGAAAAGAACAGGTTGTAGGGTCTATTATTATGTTCATTTTAATCTATATCCTCTTATTTTCCCTCTTTATATTTTTGTTGAATCGAAAGATTCAAACAGGGCCTGAAGGCGAATCGAAACCGGGATATGATGATGAAGTATTTTCAGACCCATACAAAAGTGGAGTGTAATAATGTTAATGTATTTGGAACTCATTTGGTACTTTATCATTTGTGGAAGTGTCATGTTCTATATTGTTTTAGATGGATTTGATCTAGGAGTTGGTTGTGTGCATCTTTTTTGCAAAAAAGATGAAGATAGACGGATTTTTTTAAACGCAATTGGGCCTGTTTGGGATGGTAATGAGGTTTGGCTTGTTGTATTCGGTGGCGCGCTATTTGCTGGCTTTCCAATTGCCTATGCAACTTTGTTTTCAGCTTTTTATACCCCGATGATGATTTTACTTGCTGGAATCATGTTTAGAGCAGTAGCAATTGAATTTCGATCGAAATTAGAGTCAGCATCTTGGAGAAAAGTTTGGGATGTATTATTTTCTGTTGCAAGTATCGTTATGACGCTTTGCTTTGGAGTTGTACTTGGCAATTTAGTTTCTGGAATTCCTCTTAATATGCAGGGAGACTATTTAGGTACTTTTTTCCAGTTTTTCACTCCCTATACTCTTTTAACAGGTGTTATGGCAGTAGCTTTATTTTCTATGCATGGAGTGATTTACTTGGTTATGAAAACAGAAGGGGAAATTCAAGCGCAGGTAAGAAGGTGGGTGAATCCAAGTATACTATTTTTTGTTGTCGTTTATGGAACCCTTACGATGGCAACGCTTATTTACAAGCCTCATATGGTAACGGTGATTAAGAATTATCCAGGATTGTTTTCTGTTGCAATTGTTGCCATGCTCTCGATTGCAAATGTTGTTAGACTGTCCAATCAAAAAAAAGATGGAATGGCCTTTTTATTTTCATGCATAAGTATTGTCTTATTATTTGTTTTATTTGGAATTGGAACTTTTCCAAATATCATTCCATCTTCTGGAATTGTAGAAAATAGTATTACTGTTTTCAATAGCGCTTCTTCAGAAAAAACTTTGAAGGTTCTTTTAATAGTTGCATGTATTGGAGTTCCACTTGTTTTAGCATATGGAATTTGGATATACCATATCTTTAGAGGAAAAGTAAAAATGGATCACCATAGTTACTAGCGGAGTTTTCCAGCCCAGTTTAATTTAGAGCGAAGGGTTTGGAAGTATTCTTTTCGATGAAGGGAAACAAGCTTGAAGTAACTTGGATTTTTTGTGATGGTACAATAATCACCTGTTTGAAGTTCTGACTTATCAATTCCATCACAAATTACTTCAACAGGATCACTGGAGCTTAAATACTGGATTTTGATCTCAACGTCACCAGGTATCACAATGGGTCGATTTGAGATAGTATGTGCAGAAATAGGTGTAATAACACAAGCTTCTAGTTTGGGACTAAGAATGGGGCCTCCAGCAGCAAGAGAATATGCGGTAGATCCATTCGGTGTTGCTACAATAATTCCATCAGCTTCAAAGGTATTTAGATAACTACCATTTACATGTATTGATAGTTCTACAAGAGATGGGTTTCTTGCTCGATGAACAACAATATCATTGATCGAAAAGACTTCTTTTCCACTTTGAAAAGTTGCCTTTTGCGTCATTCTCTTTTCGATTTCATATTTTCCATCGAGAAGGTCTTGCATACTTGGAATGATATCAGGTAATGGGACATCCGCCATGAAACCAAGGTGGCCTAAATTTATTCCAAGAATAGGTTTATCTAGATTGGCATATTGATGGGCAATGCGTATAATTGTTCCATCGCCACCCATTGTGAGTAAAAAAGTAATGTCGTTTGGATCAATTGAAGAAATTGGGGGGATATTTAGATCGTTGGCGGATTCATCATCACATACAATATTTACTTTTTTTGATTGGAAAAAAGAAATGATTTCCTTGGTGATTTTTTTAGATTGTCTAATACTTAGGCTTGGGAAGAGGGCGATAATCATACTTGTAAGGGGTTCTCCAAAATCTCTAAGGTGTGTACTTTTTCTAGAATACAATCTGCAATTTTTTCTGCATTTAAATCCAATTTGTCAAGCAAGCTATTTCGGCTGCCATGAGGAACAAAATCATCAGGTATACCCAAATTTACTACATGACATGATTGAAAATTATTTTGAAGAACAAAAGAATTAATAATGGAGCCAAATCCAGAGCTCAAGACATGTTCCTCTAAGGTGAAAATGAGTTTGTGCGTTGCAAATATACTTGAAAAAAGAGTTTCATCTAGAGGTTTAACAAAGACTGGATCTATGATGGTAATATTTATTCCGTATGCTTCAAGCTTCATTTTTACATCTTGAGCAACTTCACACATAACACCAAGAGCAATCAATGCAATATCTTTACCATAAGAGAGTATTTCAGCGCATCCAGGGGATCTTTTTCTAGAAGGAAGATTGTTTTCAGAGGTTGTGATATTTGGATATCGAATCGCAGTTGGCTTTTTCCATGCAAATACAGATTGCATGATCTCTTTTAAAACATTACCATTTCTTGGCTGCGCAATAATCATATTTGGCATGGCATTTAAAAATCCAATATCATAGATCCCATTTAAAGAAGCGCCATCACCACCCGCAATTCCACCTCGATCAATTGCCATTACTAAGGGAATTTCTTGAAGACAAACATCATGAAATACATTATCTAGAGCTCGCTGTAAAAATGTAGAATAGATGACGCAGACCACTTTTTGATTACCATCTTTAGCAATTCCAGCGGCGTATGTGATGCTATGCCCTTCTGCAATTCCAACATCAATACATCTACTCGGATATGCTTCCATAAATTCTTCTATGCAAGATCCTTTTGGCATAGCAGGCGTAACCGCTACTATGCTTTGGTCTTCTTTGGCCATTTCCAAAATCTGTTTACCAAAGATTTTTGGGAAGGTTTGATTCTTAGTTTTTTTAGGGTGAAATTTACCTGTTAGTTTGTCAAAGGGAATAACGCCGTGGTAGGCAGTGGGATTCGAAAGAGCTGTTTTCATGCCACGCCCTTTTTGAGTCATCATATGAATAACACAAGTAGTCTTTGCGTTTTTTACTTCTCTAAAAGTATCGATCATTTTTTTGATGTCGTGACCATCTATCGGTCCAATATAGGAAAGTCCGAACTGTTCAAAAAAGGGTGCAGGGGAGACTAAGTTTTTTAATGACTCCTTGATGTTGTGGCCATGTTTCGTTAGGAATGCGCCACAACCAGGAATTTTTTCTAAAGCCTTCTTAATATCATCATAAATTTTGTTTGAGGTGGGATTATTTAGCATGCGGCTAAGAATCTGTGTAATGGCACCCACATTTTTAGAAATTGCCATCTCATTATCATTTAATATCACGCAAAATCTTTGTAGATTTTTGGGGATATTATTCAATGCTTCATAGGTGAGTCCACAAGTGAATGCAGCGTCGCCAAGAATAGAGATGATATGATTTTGCTGATTTTGAAGATCTCTACTTTTGGCAATTCCAAGTGATTGTGATAGACATGCTCCTGCATGCCCGCCATGAAAGATATCATGTATGGATTCTTTGGGATCAGTAAAACCGCAAAGTCCCTCATTTTTTCTAACCGTTTTGAATTTGCTTCCCCGGTTTGTTATGATTTTATGGGTGTAGGCTTGATGACCAATATCAAAAAGGATGGGGTCATTTGGGGAATCAAAAACGTAGTGGATTGCAATCGTTTGTTCAATGGAACCAAGATTTGAGGCTAGGTGTCCACCATTTACTGACATAACATCGATAATTTGTTTGCGAATATCATAGCATAGATTTTCAAGCTCTTGCAAAGAAAGCTGCTTAATAAAAGATGGAGTAAGAGAATTTAAATCATATGGCATAGACTGCAAAAGCCTTATATATTGCGATCAATCATTGCATTCGAAGAAGGCTCAAGCGGTTGCGTTTGAGGGGAGCCAGTCGAAGTATCTAATGATCCATTGCGGTCTTTGATAAGCATCTGAATTCTATTTTCAGCAGCATTTAATTTATGTGAACATGCTCGAATTAATTTATCAGCCATTTCATATAAAACAAGAGACTTTTCAAGGGGTGTTTCGTTAGAACTCAACTCCTCTAAAATTTCTTCTAATTTTTGATAGGCATCTTCAAAGGAAAATGATTCTGTCTGTTGCGTATTATCCACGTTTTTAATTCTCCCTTATTGTTTCTATTCTAGCATCTGCTTTTCCATCGATTAAAAGAAAAGAAATTTCAGCGCCAACTGCAAGATCATTTGCAGATTTTATAGCTTTGCCGCTTTGCTTTGAAGTGATGATAGAGTAACCTTTTTGTAAAAGATTTTTTGGATCAATTGATTCTAAATGCTTTTGCATCTGAGTGAATTTCTGTTTTTTATGCAAAACTAAACTAAGATATCTACTTTGTAGATTTTGATAAAGTTTTGATGCATCAAACCCCGCTCTTTTTTCTTGCAAGAGGTAATGCGTGCGGTTATGGAGCATAATAGAAATTTTTTCAAGGTTGCTTCGCTTTTGGATTATTTTTTCTTGTATTCGGTTCTCCATGTTTTGTAAAAAGCCAGCTTGTTTTTCTCGATGGTAAGCACATTTTGCAATGGGGCTAAGATCTTGTAGTCTTTTCTTCAAAGTAGAGAGTTTTAAGCTGTTTTCACGGATAATGGATTGCGCCCTATGGTTAATAACCATCTTTGCCTCATCGATTTTCTGCATATAGGGGCTAAGAAGTGTATCAATATCAGACATAAGGGGATGTCTTTCAGATCTGTCTAGGATAGATCGATAGAGTTTGATTTTTTGGAGTAAAATCATGCTCGATTTTTTTCTTATTTCACTTAAAAAAGAAAGTTGAGCTGTTTTTTCAATACACACAATTTCTGCTCCAGCAGATGGTGTTGGAGCTCTGACATCTGCAACATAATCGGCTATAGAAAAATCGGTTTCATGACCAACTGCTGAGACAATGGGAATTTTTGATGAAAAAATCGATTGCGCAACGATTTCTTCATTAAAGGGAAAAAGATCTTCGAGAGATCCGCCTCCTCTTCCGACAATCATACAGTCGCAAAGGTTGTATCGATTCATTTCATCGATAGCTGTTGCAATTTCCTTAGCAGCAAACTCTCCTTGAACAGCAACCGGATAAAGAATCAATGTAAAAGGCGCTGAGCGCCTTTTTAGAACATGAATAATATCTTGAATAACAGATCCCGTAGGAGAGGTAACAACCCCAATTGTTTGGGGATATTTAGGGAGCTTTTTCTTGTGTTTCTCATCAAACCAGCCTCTTTTTTGACAAAGAAGTTTTAATTGATGGAGTTTAAGGAGGTACTCTCCGATCCCATCTTGTTGCAGTGAACGAACTATAATTTGATACGAGCCCCTTGGCGCGTAAATAGAAAGCTCCCCCTTAACAATAACGTTGTCTCCCGATTTGGGTGATTGTGAGAGCTTGGCAGCATTTCCTTTAAAAAGAACAGCTGAAATCTGCGCATTTTCATCTTTCAGTTGGAAATAGATATGCCCAGATGACTGCTTCTTAAGGTTTGTTATTTCACCTTTAAGAGTCACATTTGAAAAGGTGGGTTCTAAATTTTTTTTAATAGCTCGAGTTAGCTCTGTCACCGTTAAAAAAGATGTCGTTGATAGTGAGGAGCTCATGTTGATCCAAATATGATGAAAAACTTAAGATTGTAAAGGAGATTTTTCTAAGTTGCAATAGGGTTATTACATCAGAATGTGGTTAAAATTATTTTCATCTATTGAGAAACTACTGCTGTTTTTTTATTAGTTAGATTGTTATGATTC
>JAJFMG010000165.1 GCA_021772295.1 Chlamydiota bacterium
CTTACCATTGATGAGCATAGAGCACGATCCACACACTTCTTCTAGGCACCCTTGCTCCCAAGCTACAGGCGTTACTTTCTCTCCCTTTTTATTGATGGGATTTTTTTGGATTTCCATAAGAGATGAAATCACATTTGAAGAAGGAATCAAGGGAAGCTCAAACTCTTCAAAATATTGATTATCGGTTTTTCCACGGAAAATACGAAGAGTGAATGTCTTAGTCATATAAGCCTCTACAGGGGAAGTACGATCTTATCTAGATCTGGCAAATTCTTAAAATGGGGTTTGAGCATTTTAGCTTTACTATAGTCTCGTTTTATGGGATCTAAATATCTATTGTCAATATCTTCGTAGGTAATCTTAGGCTCATCAGAATTTGGATCAAACGTTGCAATCGTTGCCTTTAAAAATTTATCATCATCTCTATCGCTATACCCTTCTTTGAAATGGGACCCCCTAAACTCATCTCGTAGTAATGCACCTTTAGCAATAACTAAAGCAAGCTCTAACATTGGACCGAATTGATTTGCAAAAATATAGGTTTGGTTCAATGCGTGGCCAGTATCATCTAGAGAAATGTTTTTAAACCTTTCTTTAATGGATTTGATTTCTTGCACCGCCTTTCGAAGGTCCTTATTGTTTCTTTTGACAGTAACGTGGGATACCATCAAATTAGCAAGTTCCTCATGAAGCTTATGTACGTTCTCTGAGCCATTGCGAGAAAGCAATTCCTTTTGCTTTTCTTTTTCACTTGTTAATGCTTTATCAAAACATTCTTGTTTTGTATCTGAGCAGCTTGTTTCTAGGTTTTCCAAATATCTAGGTACTTCAACACCTGCAGTCAGACCACCGAAGATACAAGACAGAAGAGAATTTGCTCCAAGTCTATTTGCCCCGTGATAGAGGTACTCTGATTCGCCAATATTAAAACAACCTTTAAGGTTTGTCATCTGGCGATACCTTTGCATTCGATCAGGATCTTCAAATGCTGGCCAATCTACCCATGCACCTCCCATTGAATAATGGACTCCTGGAAAAATCCGCATAGGTTTTTTTCGAGGATCTTCACCTGTAAATTTTTGATAAATATGTAGTACAGACTCTAATTTATGAACGGTCTTTTCAGGTAAATGCGTAACATCTAAATAAACTTGTTTTTTTCCATCAATACCAAGACCTAGTTCAACAACTCGCAAAACTTCCCTTGCTGCAATATCTCGTGGTACAAGATTTCCAATTGCTGGATATAGCTCTTCTAAGAAGAACCATGGTTTTCCTGTCTCGCCGCAAGGAATAGTTCTCCCATCGGGGGTTACAATTGTTTTAGAAGAGTCTCCATATACCCATACCCTTCCCCCTTCTCCTCGAATGGATTCTGACATCAGTCTGAGTTTATCAAGACCTGGTATAGCTGTTGGATGAATTTGAATAAACTCTCCATTAGCATAGTTCATACCCTGCATGTAAAGTCTACCATTTGCAGCGCCTGTACAAAAAGTTGAGTTGGTAGAGTATTTAAAAATCATGCCAGGACCACCTGCACCAACAATGACAGCATCTGCTTTCAAGACGGTGAGCTCAAGAGTAAATAAGTCCATCAATACGATGCCGCGGGCAATTCCATTTTCATCTTGGATAAGGCGCAAAAACTCATGATGCTCATACTTTTTAATCTGCCCCTTCACTTCATATCTTCTTACTTGCTCATCTAGCGAGTAAAGAAGTTGCTGTCCTGTAGAGGCCCCACAAAATGCAGTTCGATTATAAAAAGTACCTCCGAATCTTCGAAAATCAATATTTCCTTCGGGCGTTCGATTAAATGAACATCCGAAACGATCGAGCATTTGGATAATGGCTGGAGCTGCTAAACACATCTCTATAATAGGTGGTTGATGGGCTAAAAAATCTCCCCCTTTAATCGTATCGTAGGCATGTATAAGTGGAGAGTCATCTTCGCCCTTGATGTTTATTGCTGCGTTAATACCACCTTGCGCGCAAACCGAATGAGACCTTTTCACATGCGTTAACGATACGATTGTGACGTTGCACCCCTTTTCAGCAAGTTTCATCGCGCAGGACAGTCCCGCGAGCCCCCCGCCAATTACAATCACATCTTTATTTTCTTTCGTCATGAAACTCTCTTTTCGATTAGCTTTTTAAATTAAAAAAATAGGTGCCCCATACAGAACTTAAACCCAAAAATACAAGGAGCAACATAAAAAACACGCAAACTTTGACAGCTTTCGATTGTGATTTTGCTCGAATAATTGCGCCCCAAGTAATTAAAAATGTCCAGAGACCATTAAAACCATGGAAACATGCGGCAAGTACAAAAATAGTATAAAGAATGCACTTAAAAACACTCTTAAAGGAGTCTCGAACAACAAGCAGCATTACTGTACCAAAATTATTCGCCTCAGCTATCACCTGATCTTTGCCAAGAGACCTCGCTTCTAAAGCATCGATCCATTTTCTTTTGAGTTCTATTTTTTGCGCTGTTTCTAAAATGTTTGCATCCGAATCACTGAAGGATGTTTCTTCTTCGAAATGATCTTCTTCAATATGTTTTGCAGTAGAAAGAATTTCTTTATATTTGGCAACTTCTTGCAAAAAGGCCTCTTTTTCCTGCGCAATTTTAGCCTTGTCATAGATCGTAACACCGAGTCTTTCTGATAGCGTATAAAGACCTGTGTCAAATCCAACTCTCACAAAAAAACTTTCTATTTTTCCATTATCTACAATCGTTGGGTAGCGATAGAATCGCATATACCCTACATGAAGCAATATCCCAACAAGTAAAACCCAAGAAGATAGTCTTTGGAGGGTATATGCCCAGTTGCGACTATATTTGGTAAGCCTTGGTTTATTCCCAGTACCTGGATAAGAAGTACTCCGGCTTTTTATCGCATAAGAAATCCCCCAAATAGCGTGATAGAGAATCGGAACACCAATCAGAACAACTTCAATTACATGCAAATAAGGTAAATTCTTAATAAAGTTTACCGCTCGAATAAATCCTTCTCCGTTATCACCAAGTAAAAGCGCAGCCTGTGAGTTAGTAATAAGATGCTCTACTAAAAAAAGGACAATCCAAAATCCAAAAAGAGAATGTAATCTTCTTGTGATGAATGCTCCAGGCAATTTGGCAGCGGTTGTAGTCACGAATATCCTCCCATACGCATATCAGCAAATAGTTCACTTGTTTTTCAGCATTAAACATAAGTTGAAAAATATGAGAAAGGGAAAAATGATAATTTGAAATTATATTCCAAAAAACTTTTTAGCATTTTGCGTTGTAATGCGTCCAACTTCTTCAATTGAGATCCCTTTCAGATCTGCAATCATCGCAGCTGTTTCTATGACATAACTTGGCTCATTTTGTTTTCCTCGTTTACTTCTAGGCGCTAAGTAGGGAGAATCTGTTTCAATAAGCATATGCTCAAGAGGAAGCTGCTTTGCAACTTCTTGCAACTCTGTCGACTTTTTAAAAGTTACAATGCCACTAAAGGACACATACCAACCGCGAGCTACAATTTTTTTTGCATCTTCTAAACTGCCAGTAAAACAATGTAAAACTAAAGGTGCGAACGCGCCATTTACTTTGTAATGCTTTTCTGTAATATCAAAAAAATCAACAAAAGCATCTCTACAATGAATGATCAAGGGAAGATTGGTCTCAAGCGCCAAATTGCAATATTTAATAAAAAACTCCTTCTGTATGTGCTTATTGGAATGGGTATAAAAATAATCAAGTCCCGTTTCTCCAACAGCTACAAGAGCTCCCGATTTAGCGGCTTGCTCAAAAAGAGGAAAATATAACTCCCCTTCTTTTTCCACATCATGCGGAGTTGTGGAACCAGCGTTAAAAACAAAGGAATCTTTCTCATGTAGAAAAAGACCTCTTTCAAGGGTTTTTTTATCGGTGCAAATATTGATAATATTTTCAATAGAGCACTTTTTTGCTCTTTCTAATACACTATCAATAATAGGGTATACTTCATCCGATGTAAGATGCGCATGTGAATCTGTAAACATTGACAATTCTTTTTTGGTTTAGTATCTGTAGGGCAATTTTAACAGGGAGTAGTCATTTGTTACTATCGAATATCACAACTTTCAAAACGGCTTACTTTCAAGCTGATTTTTTTGGAAAACTGATTTTTCTTTTTCTATTTGCACTCTCATCCATTAGCTGGATTTTTCTGCTACATAGAATTTGGGTATATAAACAGGTAAAAAAAGAATCAATGCAATTTCAAAAAATTGTCAATCGAGAGAAAGAGAAGTGTCTTCACCTAAATATAGATAGCGCATTAAAAGGAGCCTCTCCTTTCCATCATATTTTTACAACGCTCAAACACAAAACAATTGAAATCCTAGATAAAAATCGATTCTTTACCAAAGACATTGTATCTGGAGGCATAAATCATCTTTCTCAAAATGACATTCATTTAATTGAGTCCCATTTAGTTGCAACAATTTCCAAACAAAAAGATCTGTTAGATAAAAATCTTTTTGTTTTATCTACCATTACAACCTTAGCACCTTTTCTTGGGTTACTGGGAACTGTATGGGGAATTCTTATTACCTTTTTCGAAATGGAAAAAGGAGGAATGATTGGAAGTAACACAGCAATACTTGGAGGCCTTTCAACAGCGCTTGTTACCACTGTTTTAGGCCTTATCATTGCAATACCTTCCCTTATCTCTTATAGCTATCTCAAGAATGCAGGTAGACTCTATACATCTGACATGCAAGATTTCAGTCATAGCCTTTTGTCAACGATTGAACTCCAATATCGAAAAGTGGACATCGACAAATGAGAAAAAGACTTCTTTTTGATGACAACTCAAAAGATGAGAGCCTACTTGATTTAACGCCATTGATTGATGTGGTATTTGTTGTTCTTATTATGTTTATTATTATGGCGCCCCTTGTTGAAATGGAAAAGGTGGAACTATCTCATAGCTCCACCCAGTCAAAAACAACCTCTACCTCTCTTGAAAACACAACTGTTCATGTGCAAAAAGATGGAACAATTCTTCTTAATAAGACAAAAGTTGATCCAAATGAATTTCTCATAAAGCTTACTACCATTAAGCAAAGCTCACCTCAGACAATTCCTCAAGTGTACCACGATAAAGATGCTACTTTTGGAACATATCAGTTGGTAAAAAGCATTTTAGAAAAAGCCGGTTTTTCTCAAATGGATTTGATTGTAAAAGAGCAGCTCTAATGAAAAATTTATCGAATGAAAAAAAAAGGCTCCGTGTTCTGAGTTTTTGTGTAATTGCATTTCATTTCGTTTTTTTTCTTCCTGCTAAAAAAACAGAGAATATAAAGCCCATTGCTCCTCAAAAAATCGTAGTACATACGTTCATTGAAAAAGAAAAACCAATCCCTAAAATAAAAACAGTAAATTCCCAACCAAAAGTCATTAAGCAATCGATCAAAAAGACTCCTGTAAAAAAAGTTACTGCCAAGAAAAAAAAGATTCCAGCTAAGAAAATAGCAAAAAAGCAAGAGCCACCAAAAGTTGTTCCCAAAAAGAGCGTATCTCCTCCTCCAAAAAAACAAAAACAGATTCCTACATCTGATTTACTTCAAAAGCAAAGGGAGTACGAAACAAAAGTAATTTCTTTTTTTCAAGAAGCTTTGGTTCTTCCAGAACAAGGAAAAGTAAAAGTTGAGGTAATCATTTGGAAAAGTGGAAAAGTAAAAAACTGCAAAGTACTTTTTTTTGAAAATGAAAAGAATAAAATCTATTTAGAAAAAAT
Organism: Chlamydiota bacterium; assembly: GCA_021772295.1. Classification (GTDB taxonomy): domain Bacteria; phylum Chlamydiota; class Chlamydiia; order Chlamydiales; family Simkaniaceae; genus JAJFMG01. The sequence goes on from JAJFMG010000165.1 coordinate 5,778, forward strand.
GATGAGCTCCCTACAATTACCAAGCTTTATGGGGCTCAAAAAAAGTAGTGATACCCATACACTTACTTTTACTTTTTGTAACATATCGCACTAGGGGACTTATGATGAGATGGCTTGTTATTCTATCAACATTAATGATCACATTTGCACATTCTGATGAGATCGTTGTTCCTCTACAAACAGATACAAACAATCTTCCAAGCGCCTATGTTTCGTGGCAATATAAATCGAAAAACAACACATATGCAAAGGAATTAGAAAATGCTTTTCTATTTGACCTTGAAAACTGTGGTTACTTAACGCTAAAAAAAAATGATCTCGAATGTGAAGACATTCTACACCAAGCAAATAACGCACTAGCATTTAGCCCAAGCATCTGGAAGAAAAAAAACATCTCTTATGTGATGAAAACGGTAGTTGAGAATTCCCAAATCTCTTTTTTCTTTTATTCAAGCTTAGATCAAAAAGTAAAATCCTTTAAGAGTTTACCCCTTAAAGGAAATTACAATGCAGATATTAACCTAATTCATCGAGTTGCAGACTCCATCTTTGCCTCTTTTTTCCAAAAGGAAGGAATCGCAAGCAAAAAAATCTTATATGCATTACAAACAAAGGGTTCTAATTCTAACAGGCCTTTTATATCTGTCATTTGCAAATCTGACTATGATGGAAGAGCTCCTGTCAAACTTACCAAAGAAAGTGAATATTCTATTACGCCACAATTTTTTCCATTAAAAACAGGTGTATATGGTGACGCCATTTTCTATGTAAATTATCGTTTTGGTCAGTCAAAAATTTTTATCTCTTCTAATAAAAATCCCAATGGGGATCTCTTTTTAACCCTGCGTGGCAATCAAATGCTTCCCGCTTTTTCCAAAAATGGAACGATGCTAGCTTTTATTTCAGATGCATCAGGCAGAGCTGATCTCTTTATTCAAAGAATTGATCCCATTAGTGGACTAATGGGTAAACCAATTCAAGCATACACCTTTCCAGGCTCTGTACAGGCATCCCCCACAATCTCACCGGATGGATCAAAAGTTGCTTTTGTTTCTGATAAAAATGGAACTCCTAGAATCTACTTGCTTGAAATCCCCCAAGGAGGTAAAAGTCTCAAGGGAAGGGCTGTAGAATGTTTAACAAAAATTCATCGCGAAAATACGAGCCCAAGCTGGTCTCCAGACGGAAAGAAAATAGCATATAGCGCAAATGTAGATGGAATAAGACAAATCATGATTTATGACTTTGAGTTAAAAGAAGAAAAAATGCTAACAAATGGCAAAATACCTATGGAAAACCCAAGTTTTGCACCGAATAGCTTTCATTTAATTTTTAATTCTACAAACTTAGATTCTTCTGAGCTTTACTTGATGAATTTAAATCAAAAAACACCTGTTAAAATTTCAAATGGCCCAGGCAAAAAACATTATCCCGTTTGGGAATAGCAATTGAGGTATAGCCGTGATTAAAAAAAATGCTTACTTGTTTATTTTTATATCAATGAGTTTACTACTTGCTAGCTGCTCGAATACAGTTGGCGCTGTTTGGGAAGACACCAAAACAATTGGTCGCTACCTAAATAATAAGGGAAGATTAATGCTTGGTGTAGAAGAAACTGAAATCATTTCAGCATCAGACTCTCTGCTTGGTCCTATGGAAGAAGAGTTTATCCCACTTGATGACCATGACTTAAAAGTGCAACATGCAGAATATACTGTACCTCAAACTGGGCAGAACCCACTTATCAAGGCAACCTCTGACAGCAGTTATTCCAAACCCGAGGGAACTCTTGCAAAACTACTTAAATCTCTTCATTTTAAAACGGATATACATACTTTACATGACCAAGGTGACCTCATAGCGATTGAATCAATTGCTTCTTATTTAAAGATCAATCCTAAGGTATCACTTTTTATTGAAGGGCACTGTGATGAAAGAGCATCAGAGACATATAATTTAGCGCTTGGAACAAGAAGAGCTAATTACGTACGTTCTCAGCTCATTAAAAAAGGTGTTCCAGCAAATCGATTATTTGCTATTTCACTTGGCAAAGAAATACCAGTTGATGGGAGTCACACAAAAGCAGCGTGGGCTAAAAACAGAAGAGTTGAGTTCAAAATTTATGAAAAAAATTAATACAGCTATTTGCCTTTCTATCTTACTTCTTTCCTCATGTGGAGCTATTAAATCTACATCAGAGGTTGATCGCCATAAAATGGAAATGGCGGTTAATAAACTTCGCACAGAGATCGAAGAGATCAAACACGATCTAAATACCTATCATATTGAGCATCATGTATTAGATGGAAAACTCGTTGATCAACAAGAAATGATTGCAAAACTTGAAAGCAAAGATGCTAAAATCGAGCAAATTCAAATTGACAAATTAAAAAAATCGCTTGAATTTATGAAAAAAAAGCAGGCAACACTTAGTAAGACGCAAGAAAAGATTGCAACTGAAATTCGCAAGCTTTCAACACATACTACAGATACCAACTTTGCTCTTTCTCAAAACAAAAAGCGTTTATCTGAACTCGAAAAAAACCTTCTTATGCAAAATAAAAGTTTAGCAAAACTTGAAAAAATTACATCAGCACCTATTTTATATGTTGTACAAGATGGAGATTCCTTAGAAAAGATTGCTAAGAAATTTTCTACGACAATTGAGCAAATCAAAAAGCTCAATAAGCTAGAAAATGATTTAATCAAGATAGGGCAGAAAATCAACGTTCCAAGTAACGCCTAGACTACGCCATCTCTACTAGTTGCAGCTCTAGAGTATAGCATCGTCTTTTTGCGTTTATAATAATCCACGAATATATCTTCTACTCGCCTTTTATTAATATTTATAGCAATAAGCAAATAATAAATAGAAGATGCAGCTAAAAACAAGAGCCCTAAATAAACACGATATTATTTAAATTAATTAAGCTAGGGATTTATTTATTAAATTAGGCTAGTTTAATTTCATGTACAAAGTTGCTTAGACTCGATTTGAGATGGAAATGAATTGATAACTATGGATTTGTTTTTTATAATAGTGGCACGATTGATGATAGATAAACCCATTTCCACATTCTGAAGGTTCCTAGATGGCCCAAAAAAAACGTATTTTACTCATAGAAGATGAAGAAGACATCGCTGCATTGTTAAAATTGCAAGCTGAGCTATTTGGATATAAGCTCCATGTTGAAGTAGATGGCATCAATGGCTATCGGGCTATAGAAAGAGAAAAGCCCGATCTGGTTATTCTAGATGTAATGCTTCCAGGCCAAAATGGATTCGATGTTTGTCGAAAGATCAAAAATAATCCGGAGCTCAAATCTACACCTGTAATTATTCTTTCAGCTAAGGAAGAGGAGCTTGATATTATTTTAGGACTAGAGCTTGGCGCAGACGACTACGTTTCTAAACCTTTTTCTCCTAAAATCCTCTTTTCTCGTATTAAAGCTGTCATGAGAAGAGGTGCAAGCGCTGAAAAAACAGCTAAATTAATCTCCTTTGGAGATTATGAACTTGATGTTGATCGCTATTTACTTACTAAAAATGAGCAAACGCTTAGCATCACTCTATCGGAATTTGGAGTTCTCAAGCGACTTTTATCTAACAGAGGTAAAGTTCTTACTAGAAATCAATTGCTTGACGACATCCATAATGATGATGCATT
>JAJFMG010000166.1 GCA_021772295.1 Chlamydiota bacterium
CTTTTTGGAAAAACCAGATAAGCGCTGTGCTTGATGAATCTATCGAAATTCCTATGTGGGGATATGCTCCCGCTTTTCCATTTGATGCATTTACAAAGTCGCTTCAAAAAGCATGGAATCTCTCATCCTGCGATATCAAACAGCAATCTGCCAGTTGGATTACACAAGAAGAAGCCCAAAATAAAATCTCTGGCAACGCTATTTTTAAAGTTGATGTAAATCCAATGGGAGCTCCTATATACCTAAGCGTTACCCCTGAAAATCAGGCTATTTGTATTCAAGCTTTAATGAATACAAAGACGTCTTCTTCCAATTTTTCCTCTCGTGAGATTCAAAAGGGATTTTTTCAGTTTATATTGCTTGAAGCCATTGGCGCTTTATCCTCTGTAAAAAAAGACCTGCAGTTTTCCCTTCATGACGCTGATACCAAAATAGCAACTGATAATACCTACTTAATAAATGTTATTATTACCACAGAAAACTTTTCTTTTTCCGCAGATCTTCTTGTATCCAGCGATTTCCAACAAAAATTTAAAGCATGCTATAGCCAAAAAATTCCACTTGATAGCACTGCTAAAGACAAAGCGATTTTATGTAATCTAAAGGTAGGATGTGTAACGCTCGAGGCAGACCAAATAGCAAATCTTAAGCTTGGAGATTTTGTTATCTTAGATTCCGCATCTTATCACCCCAAAACGAAAAAAGGAACAATGGAGCTTTGCTTTCATGATACACCTCTTTTTCATATCAAACATAAAGAAGAAAATATAAAAATATTAGACTACGCCACCCCTTTTGAGGAGACGCCGATGGAAAAACCTAGCGAAAAACCTATGCCAAAAAAAACTTCCCCTGTTGAAATCGAAGAAAGTAATATTGAAACACCTGAGGATGAATTGACTCAAGGGCTTGAAAAGCCATCTCCAATTTCAGCTGAAAAAATTCCTATTACCATAAAAGTTGAAGTTGCTAAGTTGCCAATGACACTTGAAAAGCTATCAACGCTTCAAGTCGGTAATGTAATTGATACAAGTATTCATATCGATCACGGTGTAGATCTCACTGTAAATGGCGAAGTCATTGGTCGTGGAGAACTTCTCCAATTAGGAGATGTTATTGGCATTAAAATAACCGAACTCGGTTAAAGAACGTCATGGAAGAAGAGTTTTACAAACAAAGTACCCTCCCCCATCTATCGCAAGAAGCTCTTCAAGAAATCTCTATCCCCAAACAAATTGGTCCCTACCAGATTGATAGCTTGCTCTCTCAAAGCGGACTTAGCCTGCTTTTTTTAGGATCCCATCCTGAAAAAAAAGAGCCTATTGTTATCAAAGTTCTCTCTCCAAGACTTACCACCAACGAAGAAATGGTAAAGCAATTTACTAAAGAAGCAGAAATTATCGCTCTGACTGACCATCCTAATATCATCAAATTACATGGCTCTGGGCAATGGGATGAAGGCCTTTACATCGCTATGGAGTTTGTGCAAGGTGTTTCATTAAAACAATTCATCGAACAAAAACCCCTTTCATGGAAAAGCGCTCTACAAATTACTCTTCAGGTTGCCTACGCACTTTTGCATTTACATACCCATGGAGTCGTACATAGAGATTTAAAGCCTGAAAACATTTTAATTACAGAAAATGGCGGGGTTAAAGTTATTGATTTTGGGATTGCTCTTCTCATGATAGATAAAGAAGAAGTTTTCTTCTCCGAGCAAAATCGTTTGATTGGAACTCCGAGTTATATGAGTCCCCAGCAAAAAAACAACCCTCTCAAAGTTACTCCAGCATCTGACATCTATGCTCTTGGAGTTATCTTATATGAGCTTCTAACTGGAAAATTAAGTCATGGTAAAATCGATTTAGCCCTACTTCCAGACACACTTGTTCCTTGCGTGCAAAAGGCTTTACAACCAACTCTTGAAAAAAGGTACGAAGATGTTGTTGATCTAATTACAGATCTCACAAGACTTATTAAATCCGAGGACTTAGAACGTAACATCTCACAAAATATTACCTCTTCACTTGCTGAGAGCCTAGATACGATTCAAATCTTACTTCCAAGCGCTCCCTTCAAGACCTCTGAACTAGAAATAGGACTTGCTAAAGAAAAGATCCCCTTATCTCATTTTTATGATTTTATAAAACTTGCGGATGGAAGCTATGTGATCTATCTGGGATCTCTTGATGAACCCCTTATTAAACAACTTCCCTATATCCCCTATATGAAAGCAAGTATTCGCTCACTGCTATATCCCCTAACATATTCAACCGAAAATCACCTTGATGCTTCCAATCAGATGACAATGATTAATGATGTATTTTTAGACAGTGGTATTTTTTCTCCGTCAAATCTTATTCAGATTCACCTAAATGAATCGCAAGATACTTTCTCCATCGTTTCATGTGGCAAAACAACTCTCACGCATATTAGTCAAAGTGGAAAGCTCAAAATCATTGAAAACGAAAACCCATTAATTGGGAAAGAAAGAGGATACAATTTCGAAGAAACAATCGACTCCTGGAACCCTCAAGAAAGCATAATTTTATCCACAAAGCACACATTGAGTGAGACAAATTGGAAAAAAATGATCGAAAGTTATAAGTCACTTGCGCCACAAAGCCTTTGCGAAACTCTTTTTTCTAATCTTTTTTTAGATGATGAAACCAGTCTCAAATCGACCTCTAAAGCAGTTTTATGCATTAACCGAATTGATTAATTTTTTTTCAGCTTTTTTCACAAAAAAATTTCTTCTTTTTCTCGATAGATTTCATTGCATTAATTACAGAAAGTATTTTAGGATGCGTTACATGATCATATCCCCTTGAGAAGGACCTGCAAGGCCCTTTCTTAAAATGGGATAAACACAATAGATAATAACGGCACGTGGTAATAACTTGAGTAAAATAAAGTACTTTTTGATCATCGCATTTGTTGCAACCTTATCAATATCATCCACAGTGCACTCTCTAAAAGTAAATAAAGATTCAGACCGTCGGGAACTTTCTCCTGAAAGAAATAATGAAGAAGGATATACAATCAACTTCAATGACGTTCCCGTCATCGAAGTTATCCGATTCATAAGCAAAACAGCAAAGCAAAACTTTATCTATAACGAAGAAGAGCTGCAGTTTAATGTTACAATTGTCTCTGAAGAGCCAACAGACATTGAAAATGTCTTTGCAGCCCTGCTTCAAGTGCTTCGAATCAACGGCCTTTCTGTACTCGAAGAAGACAACAATCTATTAATCCACCCTCACTCTGATGTACGAGGCTTTGCTGAGATCGTATCCTCTGAAACGCCTCTTGTTGGACAAACACCGCCTGTTATGACAAGAGTATTCCAAGTACAACGGGGAAACCCCTTAGCTATTGGTGATATCATCCGCCCAATGATATCAGAAGGCGCTTTTCTAGAAGTATCTACGCAAACTCGGCAACTTATCATCACCGATATCACAACAAATATTGATAAAATTGCCAAACTACTAACTGCAATCGACGCGGAAGAATCTCCATTGGAGATTGAGGCTTTTAGCCTAATTCACAATACCCCAGACTCTTTGATACCACTCATCGAACAAATCATCATTCCTCTTTCAGAAAACAACCCTTTTGTTTTAGTACCTCAACCTAAAACAAATACGCTCTTTATTGTGTCGACACCTTATCTCGTGGAACAGACAGTACATCTGATTCAAGATTTGGATATTGCTCCATCTCTTACCTCTGCAGACTCTATTTTTCTATACCAACTGAAAAATAGAAGTTTTACAACTGTAGATGATGCTTTAAAGCAAATTGTTCAAAACCTACAAAATAAAAAGAGCGCCCCTCTTGATTTGATCGAATCTGTCGATACTGCGCGTTATATAAAAGCCTCTAATTCCATTCTATTTTTGGGTGATGAAGCTACTATTACAAAGATAAAAGAGCTGCTAAAAACCATTGACAGCTACGATACTGAAAAATTCAGTATGCAAGGCAAAAGCACTTATTTTATCTACAAATTGCAACATGCAACAGAAGAGCAAATGGAAAACTCTCTTGAAGATTTTGCAAACAATTTAAAAATTGCACCAGAGCCAAATATTGCATTGATTGATACCATTGAGAGTATGAAGTGGGTAAAAGCTACAAACTCACTTGCATTTAATGGAACAAAAACCTCAATTGAGCAGCTCAAACAAATTCTGCCTCTTTTCGATGTATCTCCAAAACATTCACAGTCATCGCTTTCTCAAATACCTCTCAGCAGTAAATTTTTTGTATACAATCCGAAATTTGTCTCTGCAAGCGAAATCTATAATCAACTTTCAGGTGTTGTTTCCAATTTAGAGGAATCTAATCTATCCAAT
>JAJFMG010000167.1 GCA_021772295.1 Chlamydiota bacterium
AAAAGTTATGGTTCCTTTTTTCAAACAAGGCTACCCAAGCTGATTGAAAGTGAAAAAGATCCTTTAGCCCTGCTGCATTTTTCAATGGATGTCTCGGGTGTGTTTTTCTATGTGCCACCAGGTGTAGTCATAGAAAAACCCATTGCAATTAGCCATTTGTTATCAGGTTTGGAAGGGAGTTTTTTCCCAAGAATTCATATTGCTGTAGGAAAAAATGCAAAAGTGGACTTTGTTGATCTAAGTCCAAATGAGCCTACACATTCTGGGATGTATCATACTTTGATTGACTTTTCGCTCGAAGAGGGGGCCTCAGCGACCCTTCTTATGCAAAAATCTCCTTCAAAGACGCTTTGGGATTTTACAACTATTCGAGCAAGTGTCAAAAAGGGTGCGAGCTTAAAGACAGTAAGTCTTGGCAAGGGCTCTCTCTCTCAAAGAGAAGACTACCACGTAAGACTTGAGGGGGAAGAATCTTGCTGCGATTTAAATGGCTTAGCATTTTTGAAAGAGAATAGACAGCTTCATACGCATATTCTTGTAGATCATATAGCAGAACACACTACATCGTATCAATTTTTCAAAACAGCACTTTTTGATCAGACAAGATCGAGTTTTAATGGAAAGATTTTTGTTGAGAGACTAGCCCAAAAAACGGATGCCTATCAACTCAATAATAATTTAGTGCTATCAGATAATGCAGTAGCATATAGCAGACCAAATCTAGAAATTTTTGCAGATGATGTCAAAGCTTCACATGGCTCCACATTTGGAGAAATGGAAGAAGAAGATTTATTTTATCTTCAGACAAGAGGCATTGATGCGCAAAAAGCAAAAGAGATGCTTATTCAAGGTTTTGGAATGGAGCTTATTGCAAAAATTCCAAAAGTTCATTTCGAAAGAGGCGGTTTATTAGAAGATTTTGTAGTCTCTAACTTGATTGGTTAATATGGATATTGAAAAAATCCGGTCTTTTTTTCCGATCTTGAAGACAAAGGTGGATGGCGAAGCTTTTATCTATTTCGATACAGCAGCAACAGCGCAAAAACCAAAATGCATGATTGATGCAATTTCTAACTTTTATGCAACAGAATATGCAACTGTCCATAGGGCAATTTACCCTCATGCTGAAAAAGCAAGCTCGATGTATGAAAGCGTAAGAGATGATGCGCAGCATTTTATGGGAGCGGCGCATCGAGAAGAAATCATTTTTACAAAAGGAACAACAGAATCTTTGAACTTAGTTGCAAGTTCGTTTGGAGCGCAACAGGTGCAAGAAGGGGATGAAGTTGTAATTACAGGGCTTGAGCATCACTCTAATATCGTTCCCTGGCAAGAGCTTTGTAAAAAAAAGAATGCCAAATTAGTTGTTGTTCCCATGAATTCAGAGGGAATAATTTCTGCGCAGATATTTGCATCAAAACTCTCCAGTCGAACAAAGATTGTATCTATTTGTCATGTAGCCAATTCCATTGGAACTATCAATCCAATCAAAGAGATGATTGATCTCGCTCATGAAAAAGGCGCATATGTTGTTATTGATGGCGCGCAGGCCGCGTCACATATTCCACTTGATATGAAAAATTTAAATGCGGATTTCTACTGCTTTTCTGCTCATAAGCTTTATGGCCCAACAGGCCTTGGTATCTTATATGGTAAAAAAGATCATTTAGAAAAGATGCCAATCTATCAAAGTGGTGGAGATATGGTAGACAAGGTTACTCTTAAGAAGACTACGTTTCAAAAATCGCCGCTTAAATTTGAAGCAGGTACACCACTTATTGCGCAAGTAATTGGATTCAAGGCTACCTTGCAATTTATAGAGGAGATTGGTTTAACAAGCATTGCAAGGCATGAAAATGCGCTCTATTCCTATGCCCTTTCAAAAATGAAATCTATGGATGCTATTGAGATTCATGGATCATCATCAAATAGTGGTCCAATCATTGCTTTTACCTTAGCAGGAATGCATCCACTAGATGTAGGTACTTTGCTCGGTATAAAGGGAATTGCCATTCGCACAGGACATCTATGCGCGCAACCAACGCTTGCAAGTTTCGGTAAAGATTCTTTTTGTCGGATTTCATTTGGAATGTATAACACCAAAGAAGAAATCGATGTTTTTATCAATTCACTGCAAGAAATTTTGCAAATTTTACCAACTAGAAGTCGAATCTAACCTTAACATCTAGACCCTGGAGATTTAAATCGCCATGGGCGGACTCTTCTCGAAGCTTAAAGAGTTGATTAAATTCAGCCCAATATTGCTCTTCCCACCCCGCTTGTAGTCTTAAGTGATATCTATTATCTGCTAGATAGTAATCTAAACGAAGACCGACTCCCAGTTCAATTACAGGCTTGATTGTATAGAAATCATTTTCGATATTGATTTGCGTTTGCGTAGATCCACTTTCATTAAAGGTATCTTTTCGATCGATATCGAATTTATTCCAAAGTGCAGTTATTCCAAAGTTCCCATACAGACTAAAGTAGTTTGAAAACTGCCACGCTGAGTTAAATCCAGCTCGCAGTCCAACTCCACTTGTATCTTGATCATTTTTCATTTGATAGGTCTCAATTGGGTCAGATATAACATTTTGGACTGTATAGGTTACTTTATAATCTTGGTCTATCCAAGATCCTTTAAGTCCAATAAAGGGTCTCATTTTTAATCTTCTCGATAGCATAAAGTTTCGGCCAAGCTCTAGATCAACTGTATTAAAATCTAAATCCCACGCTCCTTGTGCAAATCGAAGTGAATTATCACCTACCTGGAAATTAGTAAAGTTTGCACCAATATTCCAAAGAGGGATCAAACTTGAATTAATGGATTGAGAAGATGTGCTGCTTGTCGGATTTGAGCGAAGGTAGGTGTACCTTGCCAAGACGTCCCAACCATCATGTGGCAGGTGATATCCAGCGATAGCCTTGAATCCAAGATCGTATTCCCAGTCAATATGCTTAAAAGAGCCTCGGTTCGTTACGTTTGTTCCATTACTCATTCCAGATGCCGTATATGCCAAGCCATCTTCTCTTACATTCCAGTAGATTAGTTCCGCTGCAACATACAGATTGGTTCCATTGACGACATTTGGTCCGCCCATTGGTGTGATTATTCTATTTGGGATGGTGGACCCCGGAGCGCTGTTTGTTTGAGGGGATGCTTGCGTTTGGGGTTGGGATGTGGCAACCTGTGCAATTGTTTCATGCAGAGTTTTTGCTTTTTTTGCAGAATAAGTGGAAAGAGAAAAAGACCCATATGTCACAGCAGCTACTAATAAGCCATACTTTTTTATGATCGGAGCAAGTTTTCTGTAATTCATGTTAACCCAAAATATTGTTTCTTCGTTAAATTATTAATTACATTAATATAATTAATTTGTCAATTTTATATAGATCTTTGTAAATTGTTTTTTGTTAAAAAAAGAAAATATTTAGAGTGTATTATATGAGAAGTAAATATAGTCATTTTAGATCTGTTATCAGCACGCTAGTTTGTAGGTTATTGCTTTCCTGTCTTCTTAAATTATTTACCACACTTAATATCCTTCGGTCTTAGGAGGACTACATATATCAACTTTTACACTCGATTTTTTCATCTAGATGTGAGTTTTATTAATATTTAATATGTAGAGGTAGCAATTAAAGACAAAAGTTTCGAATTTAATTTTTAGGCAAGGAGATAGAAAAGGACTGCATGCAGCTCCAACTGTTGGAATACAATTAATGCTAGAGGAAAGAATTCCAAACTCTTTCAGAATATCACAAAACATTGCTTTCAAAGCAAAGGGATTTGGCGCCGCCACAGTAGAAGCAATTTCTCTACCAGCAGTTGCCGTCTAATTGCTATTGGAAATGACATGGTACAACTTATTGCAGAAAGGGGAGAAGCATAATTAGATGTTTATGGCCTTTGCAATGCAAAGGCCATAATAGAAAACTTAAAAATCTAATCTAAGTTTTAGAGTAAGACCTTGTGTGCTTAGATCGCCGTGAGCAGACTCTTCTTTAATTTTGATAAGTTGATTGAAGTCCATCCAAATTTGCTCTTCCCAGCCAAGAGATGCATCGAAGTGGTATCTATCACACATGAACCATAGGTCGTAGCGCATCCCAAGTCCAAGTTCTAAAACGGGCTTAATGGTAAAGAATTCAGATTTGGTATGAAATAATACATTTGTATTACTTGAGCTGTTAGGTGTTTTTGAAGTGTCTTTACGATCTAACTCATATCTACCCCAAAGAGCTGTCATTGCAAAGTCTCCATAGATGCTGAAGGCATTATCGAGCTGCCAGGACGTGTTTAATCCTGTGCGAAGACCAAAG
>JAJFMG010000168.1 GCA_021772295.1 Chlamydiota bacterium
AGCCGCAGTTCCTTGAATATCATCATTGAAAGAACAAATTTCATTTCGGTACTTTTCTAAAATTTTACCAGCATGTTGATTTGCAAAATCCTCCCATTGGATAAGAACTTTGGGATATCGTTTTTTGATTCCTTTTACAAAGTAATCTATGAATCTATCATATTCTGAACCTTCGATTCTTTTACTTTTCCAACCTAAATAAAGTGGATCATTGAGCAAAGACTCATTATTGGTGCCTACATCTAAAAATATAGGCAATGTTCTTGCAGGATTTATCCCTCCAAATGCGGTATATATGGCAAGTTTACCAACAGGTATTGCCATTCCCCCAATCCCTAGATCACCAAGCCCAAGAATTCTCTGACCATCTGTTACGACGATGACATCCACTGCATCTTTGGGGATATTTGCAATAATATCCTCCAATTGATCAATCATTGGATAAGAAAGGTAGATTCCCCTGTTTTGCGTATAGATATAGCTGTATTGCGAAGAGGCATCCCCAACGGTTGGCGTGTAAATATAGGGAAGCATTTCTTCACAATTTTCTAGAAAAAATCTGTAAAAAAGCGTTTCATTGCGATCTTGTAAAGCAGAAAGGAATTTGTATTTTCCAAGATCTGTTGACTTATTATGAAAGTTTTTATAGCGCCGTTGCATTTGCTCTTCAATGGAAGATATATGTGGTGGTAATAGTCCATGCAAATGTAACTCATCCCGTTCTTCTTTTGAAAAGCCTGTCCCCTTATTGAGAAGTGGATTATGTAATATTTCTTGGGGACCTAGAGATGTTTCTATAAAATCTTCCAATTTAATCTCGTTTTATTGTTGATAATTTCTTGTTAACATAGTTGGAAATTAATTAAAATTGGTTTTATCTTAAGCTACTTATGTATTATATTTCTCAAGTTTTATCCGTTCTTAGCTTACCATCGATTGTGATTGAGATGGTGATTTTTTCATCCAAACGGTGGCAACAAGGAGCCATAATGCTAGGATCACACATGGAGAAAAGGATAAGAATCGATCATGATAATCCGGCATAAAAAGCTGTATACTTAGAACAAGAATCGATGCCAATGCTTTTGATGATCGATAGGCAAACACATCTATAATAGCTTTAGCTTTGAACTTTTCATCTTTAGAAAGTGGAATGTAGAGCATTTCTTTTGCGATATTAAAGAGGGAATAGTCAAAGGATTTAATCGTAGCAAATGAAAATGTAACCATTCTAAACGCTGGAAACAAGAACGCTGTAATCGCACTTGCAAGGAGCAAAAATGGTATAGCTATGTGAGTTCTCTGCAACCCTAAAAAATGTACCAATAAAAAAGTTCCAGCTAATTGCAGCACCGTTTTGATGCTGCTAATTATGCCATAGATTTTTCCAAATGCTTGGGTTCTAGGATCAAGTAATGGAATATTTTGTTGCATATGAGTATTGAACTGGTACTCAACAATTGTTGCTGCAAGCTGCATACTTACCACAATAAATAAGATGAAAAGAACATACTTGGAGTTAAATAGAAGAGATAGACTCCCCTTCTCTTTAGGAACTGTATTAATGACACTTTTCTCATCTATTTCACTTGTACGTAACATAAAATAATAACAAACACTCAAGATTCCAAGCGCTGGAATTGTTAGAAAAAGTAACTTTTGTGACCCGTAAGAAATGGCAAACAACCCTGGAATCATACTACCTAAAATTGATCCAAGTCCCCCTAAACCAACCATTATTCCATATAAATACTTGGCTCTTCTCATTGAAATTTTAGAGTGGATTATTGACCATATTTGCTGGAAAAGCAGAAGAACAAAGATATCTTTCCAAAGGTAAAGAAAAAACGAAAGAATTCGAATATGGTCAATAAAGATGCCAGACACTAAAAACAAAATGGATGAGGCTATATTAAATCCCAAAAACATTCGAAAACAACCCACTTTTGATAAATAGGTATTGTAGATCCCGACAAGTAAAAAATTGAGAGGTAAGATGGCAACCCATGCATATGGGAAGAAGTCAACAGAATAGGATCCAATAAAAGTAGATGTACTAATTGGTTTTACAATTCCATATTGAAAAGTCGTAAAAAAACCGCATAAAACAGCAAATAAGATAAATAGCCGCTCTTTTTTGCTATAGGATGCAAATTCTTGTTTTACCCTTGTAAGCAAGTTTTACCTAAAATAAGATTTTAACTACTTTTAAAGTATAACAATAGACCTGGAAAAAGACTATGTCTTTCATATAACCAATTTGCCCCTTTTTTACACTACTAATCCAAATTAAGCAAAAAGACACTATACAAAAAAAATATGGCTACGAAAGGCGTTAGAATATAGGACATTTGTTAAATGTTTTTGCCCATATAAAAAGTCTTCTATTCGTGCACTTCAGAATTAAAACAGTGAATTATGGCGCCTATTACTTTTTATTGCGTTTACTCTAAAATTTTTTTTTGTATTTTATAATGCAATTTTAAGAAAAAAAACAGTTGGATGTTTTTTTTCTTTTGTTATTTGTGTGTTAATACTAATATCTCTCCCAATAAATATGTTAATGTTGGAGGGAATCGATACCTTTCAATTAATAAAATTAATTTTTAGGAGAACCAAATGACTTCATCAATAAACCAAAATTCAGTAACTGATCCTTCACCTGCAAATTTAGATTGTCCTAAAAAGGTTCAGAGTTCACCAGTTATCCCAACTTGTAATGAGAGTACAATATCATCAGATGACTCATCTTTTTGTGGTAGTGCTTTTAACATTCTTATAAACCCAATTCTAAGCTTTTTTAGAACACTATTTCATTTCTTTACTTGTAAAGTATTTCGTTCGAATGACAAAACAGAACAAAAAGCAGTCTCTTCAATTAAAGTAGGGGCCGAAGCTATATCTCCAGTGAAAAAAGTCGAACAAAAAGTTACTGAAGAAGCATCTAAAGAAAATGCGCCGCAAGAAGCAGTATCTCCAGTGAAAGTTGAGGACGTAGAAGAAGTTGCTGAAGTAGCACCTGCGGCATCTCCAGTGAAAGTTGTAGTGTCCCAAGGTCTAGAAGATCTAGAGGGAGTAGCTGCACTTTTTACACAAGAGGACGTAGAAGAAGTTGCTGAAGTAGCACCTGCGGCATCTCCAGTGAAAGTTGAGGACGTAGAAGAAGTTGCTGAAGTAGCACCTGCGGCATCTCCAGTGAGAGTTGAGGACGTAGAAGAAGTTGCTGAAGTAGCACCTGCGGCATCTCCAGTGAAAGTTGAGGAC
>JAJFMG010000169.1 GCA_021772295.1 Chlamydiota bacterium
TTGTATCGGCTAAAAAGTTTGAAGTGTTTGGCTCTGTACTAGAGGGCTCTGAAATGGAGGTGATTGATATTATTGATAAAACTCCAAGGCTTACAACAATTGATTCTGAACTCTAAATTTAGCTTAGTGCTTTGACACCTGAAATAGTGTACAAAAATTTTAGAAATTATTGCACGGGCATATTAAGTCGTACTTGAGAATTAGTAAGGTTTGTAATGTTGTTAAACAGAAATTTTCTAATAGCAGCAACAGCAGCGCCTAGTGAAAAATAGCCATGGATTTTTCTTGGAGTGGCTCAAGTGCTTAATCTGGTGGTATGTCACAAGAGGCAAAGAAGCTAGAAGCGTATATTTGCTATTTGGTTACAATGTAGAGACCGAATATAGTGTTTATCCCAAAGGATATCAATCCAACTAAAATTCAAAAACTCCTTTTAGTGCCGTAAAAGGGATGAAAAATTCCCATTAAGAGTATCTTGCTTCTGAAAATGAAATTGTAAGACTTCAAAAAGCAGTTTTAAATGACGTATGCTGTGTGTCCTAGAGTTGTTTCCAAACTATTATCATAACGAGAGTGTATTAATGAAGCCTCTTGGTAACAAGCTGCAAGAGAGGCTTTATTAAAAAAATTGGATTTTTGGATCTGCCGATTGTCTTTGAAAAGAACATTTACAAATTAACTAACTTGTAAGATAAAGTTGTCGGCCAATAAAAAAGCCCACTATATGTGGGCTTTTTTGATTTAGAAAAGAGATGTGAGATTACTCCGCATCTAGCACATAATATGCTGGAAATGCAAAGTTGTTATTATCTCTTTCACATACAGAAAGTGTAACTTTCTTCCCTGTGAAGTTGTCTAAGTTTACATGTGTGCTATAAACATATGCTATTGGCACATTGTTTTCTGAGATGATGTAATCACCAGGTTTTGACTTAACAGGTTCAGCAAAGGCTTCTAGCATTCCAGTAATAGTAGCAGAGCGAAGCTTTTGATCTACGTAGAAATCATCCATTGTTTTTGCATGGTGCATTGCAGACCAAGTAAGATATAAAGACTCTTCAAGGGGTTCCCAAATTTTCATGCGATCTGTTGGAGACATAACGCGAGAATTGGTTGCTATTCTTTCTTCTCTTTCTGTTGGGGTCTCTTTAGAGTAATCTGATTTGTTCTCTAAAAATGAAATCTTGCGAAGAAGATAGCTTTCTTGCAAAGCAGCAAGTGAATCTTTTGCTTTTTCAGCATGCGCTGTAAAATCAGAGTAATCTTCCAGAATCGTTTTATAATTACTTGAAATTCTTTCAATATCGATTTCTTGGAAAGGTTTTCTCATTTCTGCTTGTGTAAGAAGTTCAGCAGATTCCATTAATTTTAAAACGGTTCTTTTGCGATTGTCTTGGATTTTCTTCAGTTCTGGTTTTCCAGCGTACTCAACAAGTTCTTTTGCAATATAGAAGTTAGTTGATTCTGGCATATCAATTTCAAGCCATTTATTATTTATTTTACAGATGGATCCAGAAATACTTGTTCCTGTACTTACATGGGCTATAATAGGAGATTCTTTATCTGGGGAAAGTCTGACATTTACTCTGTCGCCTTCAACAACATTATCCAAGACAAAGCTTCTAAAGATATATGCCTTGATATCAGTTGGTGGTTCAACAGCATAAAAATCGCCTTTTTCTCCTCGAATAACGAGCAGTTCACCTTTGTCTAGTTCGGATACGATGTGACTTTCTAAGTCAGGAAGTGCTCTCATCCGAACATTTTTTCCAGTAACTCTTCCAGTGAAGGCATTTGTAGATCTCCTTACAACTTTTTTAGTTGCAGTAGACTCAATATGAGAGTCAATTTCTGCAAATGCAGCAGATGAAAGTGCGAGGCACATAGGAAGTATGAACGAAAGTGGTTTGTACATAGTGAATTTTCCTCCTTCAGAAAACTGCTCTAATAGTAGAGCATGACAAAATTAGCTGTAAATAATGTCATTCTAGGAGGTTGCTCATTTTTGCGCTATGGTTTTTTCATAGCAAAATACAAGCTTTGAAAAAAGCAGCTAGCTGTTCAGAACCGAACGGATATGTTCACAGTTTTCTTGGCCGCATGTGCAGCCAATTGGCTTTCCTAAAAAAACCTGATAGTGTTCGTTCTTATTAAATGGATTGACAACGTTATAAAGATTTTCACCTGTGTTTTCTATATCCCAATCCCGAAAACGAAGATCTTCATCTGAGACCTCTTCTTCTATAACTGGCTCAATGGTTTTTTGAGGATCACCTTGGATAGCTCGAGCAATTTGGCAATATGGACAATTACAATGTGGCTCTGCTTTGGGCATATTTTTCACTTCATCTTTCATTCCCATAGATGTGATTACAGAAGAAATTTTTGTAATCATATCTTGTGGAAGAGATGGGGCGCCTGATTGCATTGGATCATGTTGTAAAGCTAGATTTAAGTTGGACATTTCTTGTAGACCAAGTGATCCGCCCATCTCAAATGGATTTTTAAATTCATGTGGTAAAGGTTTGGTTTTCTTAGGAGCTGCAGCTTCATTTTCTATAAACTGTGCATGCGCTTCAAAAATATCTTCGAGAGCTTTCGCTTCTAAATTTGGAATATCAATAATAGTTCCATCTTGAAGTGAGATTTTTAACACTTGCAATCCATTTACATTTTCTACCCTGATTGAGGAAATGTTTTTCCAAGAAGTAGAAATATATGGGGGGAGACTTAGAACTTTTTTATTGATTGTCATAGGACACCTTTCGAAACTGTTTACCATTCAACAAGCTCTATTATATCATTTTTTTATACAGTGGTCAAGTGAATTAGCACTCTAGATTGCAGACTGCTTGAGTCGTGACTTACAATCTTGGTTATAAGTGACTTATGAAATACATGTGAAATAAATATTTTCAAGCTTGAGTTCATGTTTTCAATCTGTTTATAAGAAAATTGTTAACTGGTTCCAAACTTTTCGGAGGATAAATGGGAAGAAAGACTTATGTTCTTGATACGAATGTCTTATTGCACGACCCAAAAGCAATACTCAAATTTACAGGTAATAATGTCATTATGCCTCTTGCATCTTTAGAGGAATTAGATAAATTAAAACGATATACAGATGAACTCGGAAAAAATGCAAGGTTCGTACTTCGATTCATTGACTCTCTATCTCAAAGAGGTAGTATTCATGAGGGAATAGAAATAGGAGAGGGCGTCTTTTTTAAACTCATAATGGAAGTAAAATCTGAAAAAAATTTTCCGCTATCTTTAACAACTGCTCGAAACAAGATTTTACATCTTTGTTTTTCGATGAAAGAGCAAAAAGAAAATGTGGTGCTTGTTTCAAAAGACATTGTACTTCGAGTGAAAGCTGAGTCAATTGGGATCAAAGCGGAAGATTATGAGAACTCCAAGGAGTCTTATGCCAATCTATATCGAGGAATCAGAAAGCAACTCCTTACCAAAAAAGAAATCGATGAATTTCTAGTAAAAGGCAATGTTTCCTTAGACCTTAAGGAAAAGCCATTTCCAAATGAATATTTCTTGCTCAATGCAAAAGAGGGCTCTTCTCAAATTGGAAAATACAATGTGCATACAAACCAAATCGAGCCACTGCCCAGGCTCAAAAGAGATATTTGGGGGTTAACACCTCTCAATGATGAACAAAGATGCGCAATGGACTTACTGCTACGAGATGACATAAAACTTGTAAGTTTTATTGGGCAAGCAGGTACGGGGAAAACACTTCTTGCACTTACGTGTGGTCTAAAAAAGGTTTTCGATGAAGGTATTTATAAAAAGATATTGATCACACGCCCCATTATGCCTCTTGGTAAAGACATTGGGTATTTACCTGGATCCAAAGAAGAGAAGATTCTTCATTGGATGCAACCGATCTATGATAACTTAGAATACTTATGTGAAGAGACCTCCCCAGATGGCAATGGAGAAGAAACCAAACGCTACATTATTGACAGTAACAAAATAGAAATGGAGGCGGTTACATATATTCGTGGAAGATCTTTTTCCAAAACCTACATCATTATTGACGAGGCGCAAAACTTATCTCCTCATGAAGTAAAAACGATTATTTCAAGAGCTGGTAAAGGAACAAAAGTAATCCTTACAGGAGATCCTTCTCAGATTGATAATCCTTATCTTGATAAGGACTCCAATGCAATGACATATGTGGTGAATAAATTTAAAGCGCACTCGATTTATGGACATATCTACTTTGAAAAAACGGAAAGATCAGAGCTAGCGGCGCTCGCTGCAGCATTGTTGTAATAAATTAAGAAGGGACTTTTTCCCTTCTTAATTAAAAGATTTCACCTTTTTCAAGGTACCTCCAAGTGCCCTCTTTTAGGTTTCCTAGATGAATACGTCCGATTCGAATTCTTTTTAAAGCAACAGCTTTGAGGTTTACAAGTTCCAGCATTCTTCTGATTTGTCTTTTTTTACCTTCTTTTAAGGTGATTTGGATAAGATTTTCTTTCACAAGTTTTACTTTAGCCTTTTTAAGTGGTTTTCCATCTAAAAATAGACCTTCTTGTAGAAGCTCTATAGCATTTTGGTTTAGATCTCCTGTAAAACGAACGAGATATTCTTTTTCTATATTAGTATTTGGAGCAATGAGGGTTTTTGCAATCGCTCCGTTTTGGGTAAAAACTAGAAGTCCTTTTGAGTCAATGTCGAGTCTTCCAGCTACAGATAAATTATGCACATGATCTGGGAAGAATTTGGGTTGTTTTCTATCTCTATGTTGATTTTCTCTAGTTATAAGAGTGATTGCATCTTCATACCCATCTTCTGGCAAGTTTGAAACAAAACCCACAGGCTTATGCAGTAAAATAGTCACTTTGCGATCTTGCTTTTGCTGCGCTGAATCTATAAGAGAAATTTGAGCATCGGGGGAGACTTTCGTTCCTAAAACCGTAATGGGCGCTCCATCAACAAGAACTTGCCCCTGTTTAATGTAGACATCTGCTTCTCTTCTAGAGCAGATTCCTCTTAGGGTCATTAATTTCGATAAACGGATGTCTTCAGGCATTTTTTTTCTCTGGTTTTCTATTTCGAAATTAGTTTATTTTAGTTTTCTAAAAACATCAAGATTGAATTTTTTTAATTGAAAAATAGTATGTTATTCAATTAAAATTAGTTCTAATTAAATATTTAGGTGTGAGTTATGGCAGCAGGTATAAGTAGCGGTAATTATATTCAAGAATCCAAAGAAGGTGGATTCTATCCTTTTCATGAAGATTATTGTAGAAGATCTAATAAAATAGTTGCAGAACTTTCACGAGAAATTGTTGCTGCCAGAGATTCACGTTTCGATCTTCGAACATTTTTTTTAGAGAAATTACCATGTCTTGGGAAGCAAAGAAGGGATATTGCTATTGATCATAATATAGAAGATGGCGATGAGTTTGGAAAGTTAAGATGGGTTGATGGTCAGATAATACACATAAGACCTACTACGGGTTTAATTGGCCCGTATTCACACTATAGTGACAAAATGAAAGAATCTCTGAGAGTATTTATGCAAGGGATGTTTTCAATGGACATAGTAAATGAAGCGTCTCGTTATGAAGATTTGAAACCTGCTTCCAAACAAGATCAGAGCTCAAGATTTAAAGTGAATGTGTATGATTCAGAAACACTTCTAGAAAAAGTGGTTTCACAACCAATGAGTTTTGATGATTTAGTTAATAAAATAACAAACTCTGGTAAAGCTGATGAAAATACAATTCAACTCTTGGAAGAACTCGTTGATGCCAAAGATCCCGATGGAAAGCCATTCTCAGAAAAACTGAAAAAAACAGTATTTTTGTGCACAAGGGAGTTGGCAAGGGAATACAAAAAGCAATTTCCACATGCTTTTACTGCTGAATCTCATCTGTCGACGATTAAGCATCTAATTATGATTTATCCAAGCCCTACTGTTGAACGTTTCACCCCTGGGCTTGATGTAGAGAGGTATTTGGAGGAAGGTTATAAATTTGTACAAACTGGAAACAATCAATTACTTGTAAAAGGTGAACTTGGAAACTTACGATCTCATGTATGTATTGCAACGAGTCGATTAAAGTTTGAAGGTCAATTCTATGCTCTCTCAGAATACCATTTTTGGACGCATATGTCCCTTGATGTGGATCCATTAGATTGGATGGTAGATCAAAAAAAACCTATTACAGTTATTCACCATGATTCTTTTTTACTAGAAAAAACTATTGATTTTGCAGCTGAATTTTTTGAAAAGGCTGTTCTTAGCACAGATGTAGATGAGACTAAAGAGTCATGCGCTCTTTTCAGATACACGTTTGCACATTTGATGCCTTATTCTAGAGGTTCTGCTGCCATTGCAGAATGGATAGAAAGAGCTATCTATTCATCTAAGGGGCTTATTTTATCATATAATGTTAACAGGCAAGTTGATTTAGAAGCTTTGACGGCTTTACATTACGCGACATTTAGGGATGAGTATGATGACATGATCATTCTCGAAAAAGAAGAAGTCGTATAGAATCGTTTCATAATTTGGAGTGATTATGGGAAATCTTTGGGACGCTGAGATTGCGATTTCTTCTGAAAATGCCCTTCGGTTAATCCAAAAAACATTTCCTGAAATTAGAGCGAAATCTATTTGTGAGCTTGGTATAGGCTGGGATAATAGTGCTTTTTTAATCGATGAAACGTATGTCTTTCGATTTCCTAGAAGAAAGTGCGCTATCCCACTTTTGCAAAGAGAGCATCTAACGCTTCCTATTTTACAAGAAAGTGTTAGCATTTCTATTCCAAATCCTGTCTATTTTAGTAGTGGTTCAGATGGTTTTCCGTATCCATTTTTGGGTTATCAGCTGTTACCTGGAAAAATGGCATGTAGGTGTGATCTTTCAGAAGAAGATAGAGCTCGAATGGCAAATGATTTAGCTCTTTTTTTGAAGCAAATACACGCGACTTCTCTGACGCAAGTTAAGGGGTGTGAATTGCCTTTTGATGAGTTAGAAAGACTGAACTCAAAATACTTGATTGATCGATTACAAGTCAGTTTGAAAAACATCAAAAACTTAGGATATATCGAAGATTTTTCATGTTACAATCCAATCTTAAATAAAACCTATGACAAGAAACTTTTGCAGAACACAGTTGTTCATGGAGATGTTCATGTCAAACATCTTCTTGTTAAGAAGAGTAAACTTGCAGGTGTCATTGATTTTGGTGATATCCACATAGGAGATATTGCAGTTGATCTAGCGATAGCTCATAGCTTTTTACCACAAAAGGCGCATGTAATTTTTAGAAAGACATATGGACACATTGAAGACAAAACATGGGGCTTAGCAAGGCTTCGCGCATTATATGGAGCAAGTATCATCGTAGAATATTCACATGATCGAAATGACCAAGACTTTCTTAGAGAGGCTCTTTATACCTTGCGGCTTTTTAGAGTGTCTTAGCACTGTTTGACAACAAAGAAAAAATATAAGACCTTTGTTATTTTTACAAATATAGTTGTTATATGGAAAATTTCTTAATAGCTGGATATATATTGGATAAAAAAGGTGGTGGGACAGCTGTTGATCCCAATAACCTTTGCCAAAATATTCAGGAGGATCAACTTTGTTGGCTACATTTGGATGGAAACAAAGTTGAGGCTCAAAATTGGCTAAGAGAAAAAAGTGGTATAGACCCTTTAGTTGTAGATGCAATGGTTGCTAAAGAGACTCGGCCTCGATTTGCATTGATGGATGAGTCCGCTCTGATTATTTTAAAGGGGGTTAATGGTCATATCGATAGTAGGGATGAAGGGCTCACATCTATTAGAATTTTTATTCAGAAAAATCGAATTATTTCTGTTTGCTTGAAGAACATCCTATTTTTTTCAAAAATAGATGAGAATATCAAAAATAGGGTTGGACCTACAACTCTTCCTGCCTTCATTTCCCAAGTTCTATATACCATATTTTTATCGAGTGAAAGTTTGCTTGATCGAATGGATGAATCACTTGATCAAATCGAAGATCGATATGACAAGCATGCAAAAGTTGACTCGACCCTTTTATCTGATATTTCTGAGGTACGTTCTAAAGCAATTATTTTAAAAAGATATTGGTTTCCACAACGAGAAGTGGTACGCCAGATGATTCAATCTACATTGCCTTGGATTGATCAAAGAGCGCGAAAAAAATTAGAAGAAAATTTAGAGACAAGTACTAGGTATATTGAGGATCTTGATGTTATTCGTGAAAGAGCTATTGTGATTTTAGATGAGATAAGGCAACAAACCGCTGATCAATCCAGTAAGAATATGTATGTGTTTTCCGTGGTTGCAGTTTTATTTTTGCCTTTAACTTTTATCACAGGTCTTTTTGGGGTGAATCTTGGAGGTATACCTGGATTTGAAAGTCCCCAAGCCTTTACTATTTTTGGAGCGATACTTTTTGCGTTAACAGTCATTTCAATTGGCTTATTTAAAATTTTTAAATGGATTTAAATTAGTGCGAATTTTTTTTCCGATTTTTATATTTGTGAATCTCGTTATCGGTCTTTGCTACTCAGAGCAGGTAGCTTCAAACACTGGATCAAATATACCTACGCCGAGTAGTTTAACTCCAGGTTGGTGGAGCTATTATAATGTTGAAATAGATATATTGTCAGATCGAATTGCAAAAACTGATAGGTATTTTAAGTCTGTTGTTATTCCAGATGAAAGCCCAGAAAAGATCACATTAATGAATCAATATTTGGCAAACTTGGATACTTATAAAAATCTTCGTATGCAAACTTTTGCTCTTGTGCCAAAAAAGATTGAGCTACAATCCGCATATGGACTCAATGAGTGGATTCAAAAAGTCAGAGACTTGTCAGAGAGTAGTCTTAAGCTAAAAAATCTTCAAAACAATGTTGACTATGATGAGAAAAAAGTTAAGGCGTTGCAAAGTGATCTGCATGATTTATTTGTTCGATATTTAGAATTCAAAAATGGGCTTTCAGAAAAGTATGAGTTAGGTCTTCGAGTAATGGTAAATCAAACGGAGCTTGCCATTAATAAGGAAAGATTTAAAGGGTTAAGAGTCCAGTATGATTTCCAAAAGCAGCTCGTTGCAGAAGAGAGATCAGCATTAGATGTAATTTCTGGTAGAATTGATTTTTCCAAGGAAAATTTGGAGTTGTTAGATGCAAATATTCAAGATGCTAAATCAAAACTTAATAAAATTAAAAGTGTGGGTTCTTTACAGCTCATAGCTGTAAATAAAAAAAATGCAGTTTCGTTGTCTCCTTTTTCTAAAAGTTTGTTAGAGCAAAAAAGTGTGCATCAAAAATCTATGGAAGCTCTTGCGGAGATCGATCTTATAAACCTACTGCTCATCAAAGAAGTGACGTTGCTTGGAATAGGTAATCATAACCAAGACATTAAGGATGCATTAGAAAGAAAGTCTAAGTGGGAAAAAGAAGTTGATGAGATAAAAAGCAACATCCCAAATTGGTCTAAGACTTCTCAAAAGGAGTTAACCCGATCTATTGAAGCAATGACAGATCAAAAATCATCTTCAGAAAATCATCAATTATTATTGAATGAAGCGAAGCTTAGTTTGATTACGATTCAAAAAATACAGGAAAAACTTTCTGTAAATAAAGCTCTAAATGATTTAACCAGCAAACAAATTAAAGAGTTTTATGGGGGTTTTTGGCATTGGGTAAGCTATCATTGGAGACAGACAACAATTGCGATTGAAAATGGATTAAAGATGTTTGAAAAAACATTATTTACTTTTGGTGATACTCCTATTAATTTCTATGGAATCATTAGATTCTTTTTTACAATTTTAATTTTTTGCTTAATCGGTCGATTTTTTCAGTTTTTAATTAAAATAATTGGAAAAAAACAAAAGAAAATTCAGTCTTCTGCGTTGTATACACTAAGTAGGCTTGGTTTTTATTTTACCCTTGTCATTGGTGTAATCACAGCCTTTTCATTGATAGGTGTAAGTCTTACTGCATTTGCTTTTTTTGCTGGAATTTTTGGTGTTGGTCTTGGTTTTGGTCTCCAGAATGTATTTCATAATTTTATTGCAGGTATTTTGATTCTCTTAGAAAAGAATCTGAGAGTCGGTGATTTTATTCAGTTTGAAAATGGGGATCAGGCAAATGTAAAGACAATTAATGTTCGCAATACTCTATTGACAACTCGAGATGGAGTGGAAATATTGGTTCCTAATGCAGAATTTATTTCTAAGAGCTTTAAAAACCTCACGCTTAAGACAAGAACAAGAAGAGTTCATATTCCTTTTTTTGTCGCTCATGGAACGGATAAAGAGCGCTTAAGGGATGTTTTACTTAGTGCGATTCGTAAAGTTCCCATGACTCTTACTGATGAAAAAAAGTTGCCCCAACTCTGGCTTGTCAAATTTGGAGAGTTTTCCCTAGAATTTGAAGCTATTATTTGGGTTGATGAGTATACAGACTTCAAAATTGATATGGCTACTACCTCTTACTATTTGTGGTTAATTCACAATGAATTAATTGCAAATGGATTTGAAATACCTGTTCCAAGACGTGAAATTAAAATGTTGCAAAATTAGCCAAGTATTGGATTTAAAAGAATATTACTATTGATTAGAGCGTGATCAGACAGTCCATCAGGCCTCATTACATTTGCATCATAACCTGTGAGTCCATGAGTCGTTTCTATGTTTGATGCTGAACCTTCTAGAATAGAAGTATAGTCTAATGTACGAGGATCCGATGGTGGAATCCCATCAAGCATGGTAGCGCAGTATTTGTCTCCGAACCATGAGGGAATATTATTCGAAGACCTATCTCTAAAGAAATGTTTGCTCCAATCTGAGTTATAATATTCCTCTAGATCTAAGTTTAGATCACCAGTTAGTATTTTAGCATATTGTTCCGGATTCGAATGCATTTGATGGTAGATAAGATTCATTTGCTCTGATCTTGCATCGACTTCATCTTGCGTTGGATTTCCAGGTATTTCTGAGTGTCCCAAGTGCGTTGCATAGATGCGAGCAAATGCTTCTCCTCTGGATTTTAAATCAAATGAAAATAAGCCCTTTTCTGAGTGTTTGGCGCTTCCGGCCAAGATTTCTTTTGGAAAAGCTATAAAATTAGGATTATCAATTGCAAACTTACTTGCCACAAAAATTCCTGAAGATGCTCCAATAGCTTTCGGGCCAATATTGAAGTAGAAATGCGCATAATCATTTTTCAATGCATTTTTTAGATGGAACGAGGTATGCGTGTCAAACACTTCGTATAGGCAAACAACATCTTTGTTTTCTGCTTTGATACGTTCTTCGATAGCTCCAATGCGATCATACCATGATGTAACACCACCTTTACA
>JAJFMG010000170.1 GCA_021772295.1 Chlamydiota bacterium
ACAATTTCGTCAGGAATAATGTTTTTTTGCATTCTTTTGGTTGTAACCCACTGTTGCAAAATAGCAAGAGACATTGAAGATAACCAATAAAGATTTAATCCTGATGGGAAATTATAAAACAGCACTGTAAAGACAATGGTCATGATAGTTCCCATTTTCTGTTGCTGCTTCTGTTGATCTGTGACTTCTGTAGTCTTGCCTGCTGCTGTAATTTTTTGTTGCACATACATTACACCACCAAGAAGAAAGGGTAGTAGATGAAACTCATTTCCAAAGAAGATAATAGGGTAGTTCCATGAAAATAGAACATCTGGAGCTGTTAAATTATCTATCCAACCGGGAATAAAGGGTGCGCCTCTTAGAGCGAAGGTAGATTTTAGAAGGTCAAACATTGCAAGTAGGAATGGCATCTGAATAAGAAGAGGCAAGCACCCCGTAAATGGATTTACACCATGCTCTTTATATAGAAGCATAGTTTCCATTTGGAGTTTTTTTGGATCTTTCTTATATTTTGCCTGCAATGCTGCAATTTTTGGTTGTAGTTGCTGATTCTTTGCCATCGATTTAATGGACCAAGCATTAAGTGGATAGAGCATCACACGTAGAGCAACTGTAAGAAGGATAATTGAAAATCCCCAGGAGTGCGTAATGCTATGGAAAAAGTTCATTAGTAAGAATAGAAACTTTGCAAAGGGTTCTGTGATAAATGCAAACCAGCCATGGAAGGATATAGCTTCTGTATAGCGTGGATTATAACCAGTTTGTGTATTCGAGAAGATAGAGTCTACTTTTTTAAGAACTTCTTGATCAAATGGTCCTGCATATAGCCTCATATCCATTGCTTGCGTAGAATTCTTAAGCGGAATTAAGACGTTATACCCTGGATACTTATCTGCGGGATATGCATTGTTTTTAGCGTTAATTATTGTAAGCTTTGTTGGGTCCATATTGCCAGGGACCTTATTAACAACAAATCCTGCTCCGGCTTCATCTAAAGGATCTAAAATCATTCCTAAAAAGCCATTGGAGTTACAGACCCAGTCTGGGTAGAAAGATGTCAGCGTCGTTGATAACTTTGGAAGAGATACCTTATCAACTTTTGTCTTAGAACCTTTATTTGCTCTATATTTTACAATAGGAGCTGGATTGCCAGAAATTAGCTCTACTTCTGGTACGCCAGATGTTACAGAGAGTCCTTTTGTATCTCCACTCACTTTAATGGAAACTTCTAAACAATACGGAGCTTCTAAACCGTTACTTTTTAAAGAGTATGTTTTTGTAATTCTTCGAGAAGGCGTTGACATTTCAAATTGAATAGTATCTTTAGTCATACGGGTCATTTTATAGAAGCCATTTGAAGTGCTTGGATCATCAGAAATGACATTCATGGCGTAATATTTAGCTGGGGTTTCAAATGTAATTTGACCATTGTTATTTTTGATGTCTCTACGAATTAATGGATAGTAGCCACCAAGAGTTGGTTTTTTTTGTACAATTGAAGATTTAGATCCCTCAAATCCAAAATAATCCCTACTTGGAAACATATCATTTTGGGGATAGTCTTTTTTTAAGATTTTATCAAATTGAATAGGTAAAACAACACTTTCAGAGTCTTTCTTTGTCGCAAATGGTAAGTTGATCTCTGCAATGGCGCCACCTTTTGTGGAAAATACCACTTGTTGGTAGTCATTTTCTAAAACGTAATATTCTTCCGTATGCGAGCTTTTGTAGCTAATTGGGGCTTCAAAAAACAAGTGATCTTCAAATGAACTAATTTGAGACAGGGGAATAAAGTTTTGTTTGGATGCATCATAGAAACCAACGGGAACATATTTATTATTGCTTTCAAAAAAGCAAATTGCATTTTTACTCGGATAACCACTTGGAAAGTAAAGTCTTCCATCTTCATAATCAGCAGCTGTTATATCGACTAAATTTTTACCATCCAGCGAAAGGAGTTGGAGTTTGCTAATGCCATCATCTGATAGGCGTTTGGTTGGAAGTTTGGAGGTGTCGTTTGAAGAATAAAGAGTAATTTGTTGCGATCCTTTTGGAGCAATCGAAAGGTCTAGCTCTTGCGCTTTGTTTTTTCTATTTAAAAAATAAAGCGTATCTGGAAGGTCATCTTTTGATGCAAGCGTAATTACATCATTGTCATATTGAACACCCCATGAAAGAAAAGAAGATGCATCGGGTGTATCATATAGCTTTACAAGTGAAAAGTCTCTGATATTTGCTGTTTCGCTCTTTGATGGATGCATCGAACTTGCGATTTGTTCTTTTTGAGAGTCTTGTTTTGCAAGAGCAGTCGCATCTTTCTTAGGAGTAAAATAGTTGTTAATTAGAAAAAAACTAAGACCAATTGCAATTAGAAATACGAGACTTTTTTTATTCATAAAAGGATATCCTTCGGGATTTATTTAACCAATAGAGAAACCGACATATTCTAGAAAAAATATGAATTGAATGCAATTTAATCTTCAGAGATATTAGGCAGGTTTTCAAGACTGATTGCAAAACGTTGAAATGATTCTGTTATTCGAAGATTTTCAAGCCAATCATCATGTAAGAGTTCTCCAAGTGGGGGAAGAGCATGGAATGCGAAAGCTTTTTGCAGAAAAAGCATTCCTTTTTGGAATTGCTTAGTTAAGGAGTATAGGCATGCAAGGGAGTAATATGCGTGTATATTTCCAAGCTTTGCAGCCTGGATCATCTTAAACTCAGCTTCGATGAAGTAATTATCTTCAGAAGTTTCTGGT
>JAJFMG010000018.1 GCA_021772295.1 Chlamydiota bacterium
GGTTCAACCATTCCATTTATAGCATATTTGATATGGCAATTTATGATTCTTGGAGTGATTCCATTAGCTGGGTTACATGGGCTGCTTGAAGCAAAAAGGCAAGGACTCAATGCAATAGAACCTTTGGCCTTTGTTTTTAAAAATTCCTATATTCCCCTTATTGGACAATTTTTTGGCGCTTTTGCAATTACAACCTCCTTTTTAGGAGTAACACTTGGTCTTTTAGATTTTCTATCCGATGGATTAAAAATTGAAAAAAAGGGGATTAAAAAACTATTTTTATGCGCTCTTGTGTATGTGCCCTCATTTTTAATAGCAGTTTTGAATCCTACGATTTTTTTAAGAGCGCTTGGATATGCAGGGGGGATAGGATGCGCGCTTTTACTTGGACTTTTACCTATTGTGATGGTTTATGTAGAAAGATATAAAAAAAACTATACTCCCCTTAATCGCGTATTACCTGGGGGCCGGATTCTTCTTTGTATTCTTACCCTTTTTGTAATCTTTGAGTTGATAATTGAAATAGTACAAGAGATAATTTAATAGAGGTGAAATTGTGAGTTGTCCATGTGGATCTAAATTAAAGTTTGAAAAATGTTGCAAACCATTTTTAGACGGCAAAGAATTTGCTGATACCCCTGAAAAGTTGATGCGTTCGAGGTATAGCGCTTATACGCAAGCAAATGTTAATTATCTTGGCAAAACCGTCCATGGAAGCGCTAAAAAGAGCTTTGATGCGAATGCAGCTCTAGATTGGGCCAAACAGGCAAAATGGAAAGGGCTTGAAATAAAGGACTCCTTTACCGATGCTAATGGACATCAGGGAATTGTTGAGTTTATTGCAAGTTTTACTATTGATGGGAAGCCGCAAGCTATTCATGAAAGGGCTGAGTTTAATAAGATTGGTGATAGATGGTATTACACCGATGGCAAAGTTTATTCACAAAACAAGTCTGTAAAAAATGCACCGAAAGTTTCGAGAAATGATCCATGTCCTTGTGGCAGTGGTCTCAAACATAAAAAATGTTGTATTAACAAAAAATAGGAATATAAATTGTCTGTAGGATCTGTTCAAAATACTTCTGCTAATAGTGAAATGCAGCCGCACAGTTCAAGTGTGTTATCGAAAGGACCTTTAAAGATAGTCCAAGATACGATTTCACCTGCTACAAACTGTGAGGACTCATACGCCTCTATAATCATGTCCTATTTCTATTCATGCTGGAAGTATATTACAGGAATTTTTTCAAGCAGTGTCTCAGGTCTTGCAAAAATAGTTACTTCTGCAGAAAGTCCAAATTGGGATGGCGTTATTCTAGGTTCGTTTACTCAAACATCTGCACTTCAAAGAGGTTCGATGTTTGCATCTTCAAACATCGGAAAATTTTCCTGCACTATGATTGACTGTCACGCTGTTCGGATGTTTTTAGAAGATCGAATGCACACAAGTTCTGATGTGGACTTAGCTGTTATGAAAGGAATGGCATCTACGTTAATTCGTTTAGGGTTTAGAGATAGACTTCCAAAAGATATTTTCGCTATTAATAATCCACTTGAGCTTCATAGTGTTTTACAAAGTGTTGTGGATAAATTAGATGGCACAGATATTTCGCTAATTGACGGTGCCTTTGCACGTTATAATCAGGCAGGTGGTCCCAAAGCTCTGCAAAGCTTTGATGAAATAACGGGAGGGAATCTTTTTCCTGAAAATTATTTAGAACTCACATTTCCAAGTGATTTTGAGGCAGATTGTGGGTTATCTATTCCGTTATCTTTTTTAAGGCATGAGCCTGTTAATTACAAGCTTCGCACCCAAGAGGTGCAAAGATGTTTAGATTCTTTTATTCGTAAGTATCCTGGAGAGCGTATTGCAGGTGGAATTGTAGCGCCACCTTTCTCTATGGCGATTTGCTTTAATCGAGATGAAAAGGGTGAAATAGTATCTGCTCATTTATTTGACTCTCATGGTTACGCTCCTCATTCAAGAGCATTTCTCATGTCTTGGGATAAAACTGATGGTGATCCGGTTGTGGCGTGTGCAAATTTTCTGTCTAGACTCAGTTGTTTAAATACTGAGATAATTGGAATTACTCCATTAAAAATTCCTTAGAAAAATTTAATGAAATAGATGCTTATTTGTTTCTAAAAATTCTTTTTCCCAATGGTAGTTTTCAAGTAAATACGAAGCCTCTTTTCCCATTAGTTTATATGCGCAATAAAGGGCTTCAATAGAGGCTAAACCTCTTTGGGGGTCAATGCAGTCAGTTTGTTTTCTGGGATAAGCGGTTATAATTTCTTGCGGGAGAGATCTTTTTAGCATAGGTGGTAATGCTTCACTCATTTTTTTTGCAAGTTTCCATGTTCCATCTATGATACAGACTCCTAGATGGCTATCATCTGTCGTGAGTAAGGGGGCTTCGATATCTAATACGAAATACGAAGAAAGGTCAGGAAGCGTTCTTTTTAGGGGATAATCAAAAAAAAGAAAGCCACTTAATCCTTGTAGGGGACTAAGAGTACATTTTTTTTTATTTTCTCTTCGATGCCTTAAAATTATAGTGGGAAGAAATGTTGTCACAGCTTATATATACGTCTTAAAAAAATATTTTATTTATAATAGCATATTTGGATGTATTTTCCAAGAAGGAGCAAGTCATAATGATCATTAAATATAGAAAAATAGTAGCAATTGTTTTGAGCATCTTTTTTTGTGTAAGTATGTATGGCAAACCAATTGAAAGACAAAGAAGACTGCAGTTGCCATTGACAACAGATTATGTAAGGGCAAAGGAAATCGCAAAAGATCATGATTTGCCACTTTGTATTGTATTTATGGGGTCAGATTGGAATGAGCAGTCCCAAACTCTTATGAAAACTTTTTTTGAGCAAAGAGCATCTGCTAGATTACTTCGAAATAAATTTGTCTTTTTAAAAGTAGACTTCAAAGAAATTGAAAATCAAGATATTTCAATTATAGAAGAAAATAATCTTTTGAAATCTAGATATGCTGTAGAGGAGTTTACAAC
>JAJFMG010000171.1 GCA_021772295.1 Chlamydiota bacterium
AAGTTCATGTATCGGGTTATGATCAAAAATGGGACATGGTCCCCTACGATGTACAAATTCTTGGCGCAATTGCTATGCACCAAGGATCGATTACTGAAATGCATACTGGGGAAGGAAAAACTCTCACTGCAGCAATGCCACTATACCTAAATGCTCTTACCAAAAAGCCAGTGCACCTTGTCACTGTCAACGACTACTTAGCTAAAAGAGACTCTGATTGGATAAGCGCAATCTTTACCTTTTTAGGCCTTACAACAAAAGCACTTACCAACGATATTCCACCAGATGAGCGAAAAGAAATTTACGAAGCAGACATCGTTTATGGAACAGCATCTGAATTCGGATTTGATTACCTGCGAGATAACTCCATGGCGCACTCTAAAGAAGAGCAATGCCAAAGAGGGTTTTTCTTTGCAATTATTGATGAAGTTGATTCTATCTTAATTGATGAAGCAAGAACACCATTGATTATTTCAGGGCCATCTGCAAGTTCTAAACAAATGTATGACTCATTAAAGAGTCCAATAGCGTCACTTGTTAGATTGCAACGAGATTTCTGCAGCAAGCTTGCGACCGAATCCAGAAAGACTCTTGAGAAACTTGGACAACTAAGCGAAGAGCCAACCAAGACTTCAAGAGAAGATTCAGAAAAAATAGAACATGCCTATAAAAACCTCTGGCTTGTTAACAAGGGAACTCCCAAAAATAAAATTCTCAAACGACTTAAGGAAAATCCAGATGTAAGAGCGCAACTTGAAAAATGGGAAACCTATTTTTACGGTGATGCTAACAAACAAGAAAGGTTAGATATTCTATCTGATCTTTACATCATTATTGATGAAAGATCATCTGATTATGAAATCACAGATAAAGGAATTGGAGCATGGGCGTCATTCCAGGAAGAAAATCATGAAGATGACTTCATGATGTTAGACCTAGGCCATGAATATGGACTTATCGATGAGGATACACAGACCACAGAAGAAGAAAAACTCCAGAAAAAAATTCAAATTCGAGAAGAAGATAGCCTCCGAAAAGAAAAGATTCATAATGTGCGTCAACTTTTCAGAGCGCATTTACTCTTAGAAAAAGATGTCGACTACATTGTGCAAGATGGCAAAATTGTCATTATTGATGAAAACACGGGTAGACCTCAACCTGGAAGAAGATTCTCTGATGGTCTGCATCAATCTATCGAAGCTAAAGAATCCTTAGCGATTCAACAAGAAACGCAAACATATGCAACTATTACATTGCAAAACTACTTCAGACAATATGACAAGCTCGCTGGAATGACTGGGACAGCCCTTACCGAAGCCTCTGAGTTTAAAGAAATTTACTCCATTGATGTATTAGAGATCCCAACCAATCGGCCATGTGTTAGAAAAGACATCGATGATGAAATCTACATGTCTGAGCGTGAAAAATACAATGCTATTATCAAAGATATCATTGAGATTCATAAACAAGGAAGACCAATACTTATTGGCACAGAATCTGTTGAAATCTCTCAGAAGCTATCACGCATACTAAAACAAAATGATCTGCCTCACACCGTTCTTAATGCTAAAAACCACGGTAAAGAAGCTGAAATTATAGCTGATGCTGGGGCTAAAGGTAGTATCATTGTAGCTACAAACATGGCAGGACGTGGAACGGATATTAAACTTAAGGAAGGCGTTGTAGAACTAGGTGGTCTCCACGTTATTGGAACAACAAGGCACCAATCGAGAAGAATTGATCGTCAGCTTCGTGGTCGCTGCGCTCGTCAAGGCGATCCCGGCTCCTCTAAATTCTACGTCTCATTTGAAGATGAACTTATGAGACTATTTACGTCACCCAAACTTTCCGTATTCTTGCAAAGAATACGACCACCAGAAGGTGAAGCTATTTCTGCAGGAATTCTAAACCGTTCTATTGAAACTGCGCAAAAAAGAGTAGAAGGACGTAACTTCGCAATGCGTAAACATACCCTCGAGTATGATGATGTTATGAATAAACAAAGACAAGAAGTATATAGCTTCAGAAATGAACTTCTTCACTCTGATAACTCTGTAAAACTTGCAGAGGGAGTACTTGAAGAAGTGGTACTTCAGCTATCTTCTGAGCATTTAGGAGATAGGAGCTCATCCACTTGGGATCCAGAAGGCTTTAGACTACGTCTTATGACAGAGTTTCCCATTACAATTGAAGAAGGAACATTTAGCGACGACTATTTAAGCCTTACAGACATTGAAGACAAGGCAATTGCTATGGTAACCCAAGCCTTCCAAACAAAACTCAATGCAGAAGCAAATCTTGTAGCCCTTATCCAAAAAAGTGCGGATAAAGAAATTGAGCCAGTATCTGTTCTACTTGATATTGTTCGAAATATATTACTTCGGATCATTGATAAAGACTGGCAAGATCATCTTCTTGCGATCGATCATCTACGAACAGAAGTAGGCATGAGAGTTGTCGGACAAAAAGATCCACTCCAAGAATTCAAGCAAGAGGCATTTTCACTCTTTGATAGATTTTCAACCCACCTTAAACTTGAAATTGCTCACTCTCTCTTTAAGTTTCAGATGGTACCACCCGACACCAAAGAGTTTCAAAGCCTTGTAAAGAAATTACAAGAACTTAGTAAGCAATCTTACTTCTTAAAAGAAGAAAAAAACGCACCTGCAAAATAGATACAAGAGTTAAGATCGCAAAAGGATCTTAACTCTTCCATCAAGCCATTCGGATCTCAACATATCAAAAACTTTTTAATTCTTATTTAATGGATGCATCAAAACATACTGAATATTTCTAAAAGATTACAATAACCCAAACTTAGATAAGACGGTTAGTATCAATAAGTTCAGGCGTTGCAACAATATTAAATCCGAAATCAGAACCTCTTTTACTACAATCTTCAATAAGCGATTGCATACTATTTTTCAAATTTTCTAAAAGTTCTCGTAGTGCTATGTATTCTTGAGAATCTTCACCGTAATACTCTTTGCATCTAATAAAAAATGGCTCGAAAGACGATTTATCAGTATCTTTCAGTATACCAAGCAGTGTTTGAAATCCACTTTCATCCATTCCCTCTCTTTGGGGATCACATCTACCAAAAATCGTCAAAAATGAAGATACCATGAGTAAAAAGTCTTTTACTACCGCTGTATAATCTGCCACTTTTCTGACAGCTGCAGACGCATCAGTATTTTCTAAGGCATCCAAAACATTTATTGCGGCCCTAACAGATGCTCGAGTGTTGTCATCTGGATCATATGGATAATGAAGATACACAACAGTGCCTGGTGTATTGGGAAAGGAATTTACTTTATCAAGCTCAATTATACTTAAAGCTAATGCATCGAAGCTGCTCTCCTCTTTATCGGGAATTACATTTTCATCTATTTCAAAATTACATAGATCTTGTTCCAAAAAACGTAGAACAGCGCAAACCACGGATTTATAGGCCTTTACTTTAGGAGCATCCTCCGCTGTGGACTCCCACGCGAGAGTTAATGGAGAAATCCCTTGTAGATCCTCAAAGGACTCATAAGCCTGTTGAGTTCGTAAAGCTTCTGCTTCATCTTCTGGTAACACTCCTCCTCCAGGAATCATTATCGGAAATAGAGCTGACATAGTTACCAGAATATTAGTTGTTTTTTTTTATCAATCGCATACGATTGTAACAGAAAAAAAATATTTGTCATACCTTCATTCCAGACTCTCCCTTCCAAACCTCAGACAACAAATATTTATTAAATAATCTTGTGACATTTACTTCATTTAAAGCACTATCCGTTAAAACCTGTTTATAAAATGGAAATTGAGGGAATACTTCAATTACTTTTTCTTCAATTAATGGACAAAGTTCATCTTTAAAGTCATCTAACGTCTCATACCAAAGATCTTTCAACAGCAAGAAATAACTATTCACAAGCTCTGTGTGAAGCCTACTCATATTAGGTGAGTCTGAAAAAACTTGAAGAAGCGCATCTTTTTGCTCTAATAAAACTGGAAGAGCAGCCAACATATCAGTCAAATATTCAGCCTTAGAACCTGAATCAATAACTAAATTTTCACCAGATAAAGCCTGCAGGTTTTGAAATTGACGAGAAAAAAAATCTGTTGGCGTTTCGCAAGCAGATGTTTGCAACAAAAATGCTATCTGAAAGGAGGAAACAAGTGGCACAATCAAATTGGCTACCGTTTGTAAAAACACGATCTGCATATCTGCTTCATCACCAACATCAGATGAAAGGTTTGCCATTTCCTCAATAGTTGATTGCATCAGATCAATATAGACTTGATTTTGTAAAGATTCCTGTTCACAAGGTAGAGTCTGTTTATCTGCTTCATCACCAACATCAGATAAAAGGTTTGCCATTTCCTCAATAGTTAATTCCATCAGAGCAATATAGTCCTGATTTTGGAAAACCTGCCGTTCACAAATATCGACAAGATTTAAGGGGTATGCTGTTAAAATAAGATCTAAAATAGTTTCAATAGCAAGATACTCTTGCATGAATCTTATATTATTAACCAATGCTAACAATTCAGGGTATTCATCACATCTGTCTAAGAGAAGATCATCTATTTGATATAATTTCACCTTGCAAATACTATATGTCATAATTTCTTCTAAGACAGCAAAAAGAGATATCCTAAAAGACTGTTGAGAGAGTGTCTCTTTGTCATATGGTTGAAGAATATCACCCTGCCAATGCATTCCACAATAGCGCTCTAACAAAGTATTTCTATTTTTTTTAGTGTCTAAAGAGTCTTTATTATCTCTACCCACAGATGAGACAATACCTGAAGAAGAAGAAGAAAATTGACGAAGCCCAAGTGGATTTACCATAAACACCTCTCAGTTTGTAGCGCTGAAAGAATGGTAAGTAAAATTTTAATTATATGCTAGGTATTCCTAGATGATTCTTTTTTAAATTTAAGCATTTTGAATCCAAAAAAAAGAAGAGGCAATGCGCAAATACAATATAGAAACCATGCGTACGAATTCCACTCTAATGTCAATACTCCATCATCGGATAGAAAAAACAAGAGGAGCCCAAGAGTAAAAAGATTTGTGCCAAGGCAAAGAAGCAAGATTGGCCAAATACCACTACTATTATCGATTTGAATGTCAGTAGACTCCCCTGCGACTTTCGTGACTTCTTCGGAATCATGGTGATCGGGATAAAACGGCTGCTGCGTATTTGGCTGCACAGATGTAAAAGAGTTAGATTCTTTTCTTTCATCTGGAATGCCGACCCCAACCCTGTTTCTAGAAGGATAGGGAGGCGTATATAGAGAAGCTAATGATTCCTGAGGCGCTGCTGGAACCTCTTCTTCAGAAATTTCCTGCTGCATTTGCATCAAATCTGTACCACAAAAAGGACAATAAGTTGCATGAATAGATACATCAGAGTCGCAACTCCAACAAGCTTTTTTCTTCTCTTTTTGCCTCATAGTCCGCCTTGAAATACATATATTTTCAGTTTACAAACTTGGGAAAAGAATACAAAGAAAAAGTGTATCCGCCCCTTAAATATTTTTTCCAAAAGCAGCGCTTAATATCTTAACAACAAAAATTCTATTGTGTGCAATTGGAATAATTCTGCTCCCATGGCTTGAGAGGAGCGCCTCCTTTGCAAGTAATATTAAAAAAATAAATCCATAGATTTTTCAAAGCTGTTTCTTTTATATGCACTTTTTGCCTGTATATACTTGCAATAAAGGCATTGAGGATAAAAAAATGGCAAGATTTAGAAAATTCGGGTAAGATGGGCTGATACTATTTGATGAGAAAAGGAGCCTTAATAATGGCAAATAAAAAAGAATTTGATGTAGCTGTAATTGGAGCCGGACCAGGAGGGTATGTAGCAGCTATTAAAGCCACCCAATATGGAAAAAAAGTAGCTCTTATCGAAAAGGGACATCTTGGAGGCACATGTTTAAATGTTGGGTGTATTCCCACAAAGACACTCCTTGCAAACTCCTCTGTTCTCAAAAAAATTAAAGAAGCATCTCTATTTGGAATTAATGTAGAAAACGTCTCTATTTCTTATGACAAAATGAAAGAGAGAAAAGACCAAGTTGTAAGTGGTATTCGATCAAGCCTTGAAGGTCTTATTAAATCCAATCAAATTGAAATCATCTATGGGCAAGCCGAGTTTACCTCTCCAAAAGAACTCAAAGTCAAAGGAGAAAAAACAGAGCTTATCAAAGCAGATAAAATCATCATTGCAACAGGCTCTGATGTTCTCGATATCAAAGCTTTCCCATGCGACCATAAACAAATTATGAACTCCAGCTCTATCTTAGAAATTACTACCCTCCCTAAATCACTTGCAGTAGTTGGTGGTGGGTATATTGGTTGTGAATTTGCATCTTTATTTGCAGAGCTTGGTGTTAAAGTCACAATTTTAGAAGCTCTCCCCTCAATTATCAATGCGCAAGGAGCTTCCCTCAGCTCCTTTCTTACCAAGTCTTTCGAAAAACAAAATATCGATATTAAAACAGAAGTCTTCGTAGAAAAAATCGATAAAAATCCAGATGGGGTGAAAGTATACCTCAAAGGTGGAGCAACTATCGATGCAGAAATGGCATTAATTTCTGTGGGTAGAAGGCTCAATACTGATGGCCTAAATTTAAACAAAGCAGGTCTTACAACAACTGATCGAGGAGCTATTGAAGTAAACGATCAAATGGAAACAAATGTAAGAGGTATATATGCCATTGGAGATGTTACTGGCATTGCTATGCTTGCACACGTTGCATCGCACCAAGGAGTAATTGCAGCAAGCAACGCATGTATGCATACCTCTCATATTCATTACGATGCTATTCCTGCTGTAATCTTTACCTCCCCTGAAATTGCTATGGTTGGCTTAGACAAACAAGCAGCTGAAGAAAAAGGGTATACAGTCTCCGTTGGTAAATTTCCTCTTATGGCCCTTGGAAAATCGCAAGCATCCATGGAAACAGATGGCTTCGTTGAAATTGTAGCTGACAAAGAAACTGGGCAAATTCTAGGAGCTCAAATGATCGGTCATGAAGCCTCTATTATGATTTCTGAAATGGCAGTAGCTGTCGCTAATGAGCTTACGCTTGAATGTATTACAGAAACAATTCATGCTCATCCAACTCTTAGTGAAGCGTGGCTTGAAGCCGCTCATATTGCTGAAGGCAACCCTATTCATTTCCCTCCTAAGAGATAACATGAAAAACAAATTAAATATTCT
Organism: Chlamydiota bacterium; assembly: GCA_021772295.1. Classification (GTDB taxonomy): domain Bacteria; phylum Chlamydiota; class Chlamydiia; order Chlamydiales; family Simkaniaceae; genus JAJFMG01. The sequence goes on from JAJFMG010000171.1 coordinate 7,227, forward strand.
TCCCGAAAACCCTGAAGAGTCTACCGATAAACCTCTTGGTAGGTTTCCAAAGCATTTGCATAGAGCAATGCCTAAAGGGGGAACGCTGCCCAAGACATCTCAGATTTTACAAAAATGGGGTATGAATACAGTATGTGAAGAAGCAAAATGTCCCAATCGCTTTGAGTGTTACTCTAAAAACACAGCAACCTTTTTAGCCCTTGGAAAAGACTGCACAAGAGCTTGCAGCTTCTGTGATATTGATTTTGCTAAGGCGCCAAAACCTTTGGATCCAAATGAACCCTCCAATATTGCAAATGCTGCTAAGGAACTTGGCTTAAAACACATTGTAATTACTATGGTTGCAAGAGACGATTTAGAAGATCAAGGCGCCTCACAAATTGCATCCATTATTCGTGAAATCAGAAAAGAAATTGCTGACTCAACAACTGAGGTACTAACCTCTGATTTCAATGGAAACTTTTCCTTTGCAGATCACATACTACAAGAGAAACCTGAAGTATTTAATCACAATCTAGAGACTGTGCGAAGACTTACCCCCCGTATTCGTCATAAAGCGACTTACGAAAGAACCCTGCAATTACTCTCTTATGTCAAAGAAAAAAAATGTTCTCGCTTTATTAAGTCTGGAATTATGGTAGGTCTTGGTGAAACAAAAGAAGAGGTTTTTGAAACCCTTCATGATCTCAAAAATATCGGTTGCGACATTGTAACCATTGGTCACTATTTGCAACCCAATCGACACAAAGTAACTGTTAAACAGTTTATTTCAGAAGAAACTTTCAAAGAATATGAAGAGTATGGAACAAAAATTGGGATCAAACATATGTACTCGGGGCCCTTTGTTCGCTCTAGTTATAACGCAGATCTTTTTTTACAGTAGGTAATATATGACAGACTATGAATCCTTCCCTCTTTTAGATGCTCTTGAACTTGAAATCCTTATGCATAAAGAAGCTCATTTTGCCGCAAGCTTTGATGCAATGCTAACCTACTATAAAGAAGATGGCGTTGGATGCATGCCTGATTTTTCCATTGCAACTATTGAAAAATTAAAAGCATTGGAAGAGTCTTCCAAAAAAAACCTCGCTGAGATGCTTCTTCCAGATAGCGCAAAAGAAGAAGTTGCAAAAGCAAAAAAGATGTATATTTCTCTAAGAGATGCTTATAACAAAGATGATGCTCTCCCAAAACTTGTTTCAGATCTAATTCTAACTGAGGAAAACTACCCTGAGAAAGAAATAGAGGCTCTTATCAAAGAAAAAAAGGCTTTTGACTCTCTTGTCAAAATCATTTCCTCTGAGCCTTTTTACGATCCCATATATCCTGGGTATGGAAGAACGCCAATCTTTGCAGCTAAATGTTTGCAAAAAATTGGCAATCCGGATGCTCTCATACCTTTATTTGAGGCCCTATCAGAAGATAACTTCTTTACAGATGAAGCTATTATCGATGCAATTTGCTCTTTCAAAGAAAACGCAACAGAATTTCTATTAAAACGATTACAATCGATGCCGCTTTCTAAGGAAAATGAACAAGCTGCAATTTGCTTAACACATTTTGAGGCTTCAGAAAAAATTGGAAAGTCCTGCATAAAACTTCTAGAAGATAAAAACCTACTTCTAAAAAAACCAACTTTAGCAGTGTATCTCATTCTTTCATGCACTAAACTTTCGAAAGATGATCAAGACAAATTCAAAAAGCTAACGCATGATAAATCATTCCCTAATCACTTGGAAATGGATGCAAAACTTATCATGAGAGCTTGGCAATAAGAGTATTAGATTAAGAGATCTTTTAAAAATTCATAATCAATAAAAAAACTCTTCTCAATTTTATATACGCCATTTTACAGTAGATACCCAAAAACTGAGATAGTTTTTTTTCATCGCAAATCAGTTAATAGTAGCTTCTAGGCATATTTCCTCCAGTTGTATGTTTTTTGTTACAAATCACTAGAGGATTTAGCTATCTCTGACCATTTTTTATTGTAATATTTCGTGCACTTCAATCTCGAAGTGCACGAAATAGTCATAATTGCATAGCCTTGATTTCCACATTACTTTCTTTTTCTTCTAAGCAAGTAAATCACCATGCTCTTAATATGATTATTATTTTTATGAATAAAATTAGGATGCCGACTTGCAAAAAATACGAACTCTTTATATTGAGAAAGTATTAACAAAAAAGAATTCGAGTTAGTATGAAGCACACAATTGCGCTTTTTGGAGAAGCGGAAAAGGGAGAATTTTCATCTTTGATGTTTTTTCAAGACATTGCAGATCTTTGCGATACCCTTGGGAACCCCCCTGAAGAAAGTTTTGGAATACCACTTGCTATTCAAACTCTTTTGTATGATAGAGACCTTATCTATGTCCGTGTCAAAGAAGAAGGTTTTAGTACGAGAGATTATCTAAGAGGTCTTCGTCAACTCCAAAACTTCTCGAAAGTAAAAAGCCTAAGCGCTATTTGTTTACCTGGCGTTGGAGATACGCAAATCATTAACGCAAGCGCTAATGTTTGCGCACTTCATAACAGTCTACTCATGATTAATGAAAGTGATCTTTACGACTACCTAAGCAATCTTCATCAGCTAAAAAAATCTTAAGCTACAGGCTCTTTGAAAAACTCTTTGAGACCATCTGCGTCTGCTTTCATAGAAGGTTTACCTTCCTGCCAATTTGCAGGGCAAACTTCTCCATGTGTCTCATGGAAAATCAAAGCATCTAATAGTCTTAATGCTTCATCAACAGATCTACCAAGCGGCAGATCATTTACTAGTTGATGTCGAACAATACCATCTTTATCCATTAAGAATAGGCCCCGAAAAGCTACGCCTGCATCTTCATTTAATACGTGGTAATCTCTCGCAATCGACTTGGTAAGATCGGCAACAATTGGATACTCTACGCCATTGATACCACCTTGGTTTTTAGGCATCTGGAGCCAAGAGTAATGAGAAAATTCACTATCAATAGAGCAACCTACTAAAGCGCAATTTCTGCTTTCAAACTCTTTTCTTTTCTCTTCAAAAGCATGTAATTCAGTTGGACACACAAAGGTGAAATCTAAAGGATAAAAGAAAAACACTACGTATTTTCCAAGAAATTGATCTAGAGAGAACGATTCGATAATTTGATCTTTTTTAACAGCTTTTGCTGTAAAAATTGGCGCTCTTTTTCCAACTAATAAACTATTCATATTATATCCTTTTGTTATCCAAATATTTCTTTTGCTTTTGTCATCCAACGTTCCTGACCAATTGTTGTTTTTGGGCCATGGCCTGGATACACCACTGTTTCTTTAGGTAAATGACTTAATTTTTCTAAACTTACCCACATGTCTTCAGCTTTAGCGGTCGGTAAAGACAAATTTCCCATTGCACCCTGAAAGAGAGTGTCTCCTGAAAAGATCACATGTTGCTCTGGAATATAAAAACACACTCCACCAGGACTGTGACCCGGAGTTTCAATAACCTGCATTTTGAGAAAGCCAATCTCTATTTCTTGTTTTTCTTTCAAGTACCCATCTACTTTAGCAGGTGAAATTTCCATTAAAAGCGGCAACCCATCCGAACCTGGATTTAATACATTTCCAGCATCTTTTTCATGCACAAAAACAGGAATTTCATATTCTTTTTGTAACCTTGCCAAATCTCCAATATGATCAAAATGAGAATGCGTCAAATAAATCTGGGTCAACGTAAGTTGATTTTTTTTTAAAAAAGATTGTAGTGCATCAAATGAACCCGGAGCTGGGTCAATCACAATTGCTTTTTTAGTCTTAGAACACCCTAAAACATATGCATTTGTCTCACGAGGACCTGATGTAAATTTCTGCACTATCATGAATGAACCCTTAGAAAGTTGCACCGGAGAGGACTCGAACCTCTAACCGCCCGGTTCGTAGCCGGGTACTCTATCCAATTGAGCTACCGGTGCAAAATTAGAAGCACTAGCATGGAAAAGAATTGGTTTTAGAGCAAGAACAATTTTATAAGGACAAAATACTTATAAAATTATATTTATAATTATAAAAAGGGATTTATAATGAGCATAGTTATTTTAGGAGCGGGTGAATTAGGAAGCTATAT
>JAJFMG010000172.1 GCA_021772295.1 Chlamydiota bacterium
ACCCATCTGAAAATTTCTTGCAGGAGAGAAGCCTTGGATCTGTCGGGTCCGTTATTATTCCAACGATTGAAGGCTCAAGAGCGATTCTTGTTGAAGTGCAGTCTTTAGTTGCTAAGTCCTCGTACGCTACTTCTACACGTAGGTCTACAGGGCTTGATCCTAAAAGGCTTACTCTTTTACTTGCAGTACTTGAAAAAAAGATGGGATATCAATTGCATCAATCTGATGTATTTGTATCTATTGCTGGCGGAATGAAAATTACAGAGCCTGCTATTGATCTTGGGATTATTCTATCCATCGCCTCTTCTTTTTGCTCTAAGGCTATTGATCCAAATGTCATTGTGGTTGGAGAAGTTGGGCTCGGTGGGGAAGTACGCTCTGTGCCAAGAATAGAAAGTAGACTCAAAGAAGCCATTCACATGGGTTTTACAAGGTGTTTTCTCTCTAAAAAGGCATTGAAAAATTTACCTAAAAAGCTTTTTGAAAAAATCCAAATTATTGGCGTAAATGTTGTAGAGGAAGTGCTATATGCTTTGCTCAAATAAAACCATCACTGTCTGCGCAAGAAGTTCTACACTTTCTAGAGTACAGGTTGAGGAAGTTCATGCTGATCTAAAAAATCATTATGAAAATATAGAGTTGGTTTGCACCTATCTTGAAACGATGGGTGACAAAGATTTGACTACACCGCTTACAAAAGTCACTAATAGTGATTTTTTTACACGTGAGATTGATAACTTTATTTTAGATAAAAAAGCAGATATTAGCGTCCACTCTGCAAAGGATCTGCCTGATCCATTGCCAATGGGCTTACAAGTAATTGCGATTACAAAAGGAGTGGATCCATCAGATGTTTTAGTATTAAAAAATGGGTTTAACTTAACTACGCTTCCACAAAAAAGTCGGATTGGAACATCTTCTCAATCCCGGTACGCAGCAATTACCAAATTGCGATCAGATCTTATTCCAATAGAAATTCGAGGTCCAGTTGATAAACGATGCGCTCTCATTGACCAGGGAATCGTAGATGGCATTGTAGTTGCGAAGGCTGCATTGATAAGACTTGGGTTTAATCATTTAAACATATTTGATATGGAGCACACTCCCCATCCTTTGCAGGGGAAGCTCGCAGTTGTTGCTAAAACTTCTCGTGATGATTTGAAAAAACTATTTTTACCCCTTGATAGTTTCAGAAATGGGTAAAGCTCTTTATTTAGGTCTTGATCCATCTCATTGGCAAACTGAACATGAACTTATTCATGCTCCGATTATTGAAACCATTCCTTTTCCATACGATTCTGAGCCAGTTCTCCGCATGTTAGAAAACTTTAGTCGCTTTACTCACTTTATTTTTACAAGCAAAACGACTGTCCGATATTTTTTAGAGGCGATAGCATTCCACAATCTTTCCCCAAGCGTTCTTAATACAAAACACGTAATATCTATTGGAAAAGCTACTCAAAAGAGCTTAAGAGATCAGGGAATAGATTCTTGCAATCCAATAATAGCAACGCAAGAAGGGATCATTGTTTATTTAGAAAAACTTGATATAAGAAGATGTCATTTATGCATTCCAAGATCATCGCTTGCACGAAAGGTTCTCGATGTATATCTAAAAAAAAGACAAATTCCTTTTTTTGCTTTTTCGCTTTATGAGACCCGTATGAAGTTGATTGCAAAAAACATCAACATAGATGAGTTTGATGAAATTATCTTCACCTCACCCTCTACAGTGGATGCTTTTTTCACTCAATTTTTGAGCATTCCTGGAAAATTTTTTCTCCGAAGTATTGGTCCAATTACAGAGAAGCATCTAGAAAAAAAACGTGTGCTTTTTGATTCTTGTTAATACATTTTTTTGCATCTAATAGTCTTGTATACAGCGCCTTAAATATTTTTTTTCTTGATTTGGTTTATGAAATAAAATATTTAGTTGTTTAGAATTATATTTTTAATTTGTGTATTAGTAAAAAATTTAGTAGTCGATAATAATATTTTAATTAACAAATAGGTTTTTGGTTTAATCTAAAACTTATTAGAATATCTTTTTTTTATTTTCATTAAACATTTAAAACAAAGGAAAAAAATATGTCATGCATGGCTGCTAGCATAACTAGCTTTGATAGAGGACAATTCCAACATTTATATGCGCAACAAATCGCTGAGAGGGAACAACGCCTAGATGAGCAAACTGACCCAGAATTTATGCGGGTTGCTCCACAAGGATTACATTCAAAAGAAACTACTCCCTTAACAAAGAGTGAATTTTTAGAGGACTTATTTAGTTCAAAGCTTTCTGAGGAAGAATTTGTAGGAAAAGCAGTAAACGTAATTACTGAAATAGATGTACTGAATACGCTGGGGCTAAATTTTCCATTAGATCAGTCGGAATATATGCGAATGCTTGCTGATGAAAATATTGACAGAACAGCTCCAGGATTTGACTCGGAATGTAGAAGAGTATTTGAAATTATGGTGAGAGATTTACTTAAAACAGACGAACTTTCCCCTGAACGAGCGTTAACTATATTGACAGATGGAACTTCCCAAGAGGATGTTCAATTTGTAAAAAGTGCGGCTACGTTATTAATATGTCTTTGCGCTGCAAAAAATGATGGAGTTGAGTTTGTTACTAAACTTTTTGGAGTGGATTCACAGAATATCCTAGATATTTCTGCGGAATATCTCTGTGATGCTAATAATTATACTGAGTTGCACAACTTTGCACAAATTCCAGCTTGGAGACCATTTTCTCATACTGCTAAAGTGTAGAAGTA
>JAJFMG010000173.1 GCA_021772295.1 Chlamydiota bacterium
CCGTAGGAATACTTGTTCCTACGTGATGAAAAGCCTCGAAAGTTGTTGGTGAAATCCCAACACATGAATCGTTAGCAGAACTGCTTGGCTAACGTATTTATCCTGTCATAGGTAGATTTGGATAGATTTTTAGAAGCGGTACTGCTTCAAAAATAAAGACGAATAAGATAGTATTTTAGGTGCCATTGTAAATAGTAATAAGGCATGCTTATTACATGCTAAGGAGTAATCATGAAAAAGTGTATTTATCTATTATTTGCGATTCAATTTTGTGTCTTAAGTCAGGTTTTTTCTGTTGCAGGCCTTGGCTCATATGAAAAAATGGATGAGTTTGCAAATGCTCAAATAAAAAAGCATGATATGAAATTACTTGGCACGTGTATCTATGGAATACTTGTAGATTATAAAGAATGCACATGGGGATTTAAAACGATGTCCCAAAAAAAAATGACCCTTGATGAGGGAAAAAACCTTGCTCACCAAATGGTTTCTGATTATTGCGAATACGTAACTACTAATCCTGAGTTTAGAAAACACACCCTCGATAGTAGAAAACGAAAGCCTATTATCTTTCATCATGAAGATTTGAATCCCACTCAAATTGGATTTAAGGTAGCTTTTTGGGACGAAGAAGTAAATCGACCCAAGAAACCATATCTTGCTGAAATTCGTTTTGCTAATAAAGAAATACACTACTACGTTGCAAATGATGACACACAAGCTCTAGAAGAAGTTGAAGTTGAATTTCTTGATAAAAAAATTGCAGAACATTTTCATGCAAAAAACCATAAGCTCTCTGTGGACTAAAATAATTATTTCAAATTATATATTGATAATTAGATATATGTATCCTGATCAGGCTTTTCCCCATTATTTTGTTTTTAAACCACTTTGAATTTGACTAAAAGTTTAATGTTCATTGTGGGTCTCTGGATATAATCAACTGGTTTAAAGTGTATTTTATACAATTCTAGTCTTGAGATTTGTCGTTGCTTGATCTGATTAAAAACTATTTTTTACTTATAATTAGTTGGTTGTGTAATTAAACGCTTACAGTTTGCAATTAAATTTGTTTTTTACTTACATTTGATGTGTAATATCTCTTAGTAGATGAATTATGTTAAATTCTTAAAAATAATAAATTATATAAGGAGAAATAAAATGTCCACAATTTCAAATTCACCAGGTTTCGAGGTAGATCACCCTGATACTCTTTCAGAGGTAAATCACCCTGAAACTTCAAACTTAGGGAATTTGCCAGTAGAACTTGTAATTGAAATTTTTGAATATTTATCGATTCAAGAAGTCTTGCAAATGACTTCGGTAAGCAAATCTTTCAATATTTTAGGCAATGATGGGGTCTTATGGAATAAATTAGTTTCTAAACTTTCTGTGGGAGGCTATCCATCCGTGACATCATTAATTAAAGATGGTGAAACAGGAAAAGAATGTTGTAAACGAGTAATGATGGAAAGAGCAAGGATAGAGCAAAAGATACCAGATTCAATTATTAATGGATTATTTGGTGGGATAGAGAATTTTAGACAAAATACTGCACCACTATTATATGAAGAATTTCGTAATTACGAGTATATAGACTTCCTTGGAGAAGAGAGCTTTCCAGAGGGGAAATCAATACTTTTTGGCGTTGATCCCTTTGATAGGCCCTTTGTGAGCTTCAAAGTACAGGTTATAGCTCAAGTCCCAGATGAAGAGCGTAAACTTTCTGAGCATTATGATCGCAAAACAGACAGTGTCTTTACGATTTTCCAAAGATATACTACAGGGGGGACATGGTGCATGGGAACAAATGAGATGAGAAATAGTGTTTTTTGCGGACTACCTGGATCCTTTAATTGTGAAAGGATTGGTCAAGGGGAAAATGCTGATCAACATGAATATCTCATTTCTCTTATTAACGGTGAAACTTTAATGAATGAAGGCTATTGGCTTGACACTGAAAACGGTCATTATAGTTTGAGTTTATACCCATCTGAAGTCAAGAGTCCAGATGTTGCCGAGGATAGCTCCCCTGAGCTTGATGGCTCTGAATCCGATTCTTCAACTGAAATGGGTACAGAATAAATCTAAAAACTAAGTAGTCTGTTTAAAGCCTACACTTCTGTCTTTTCAATAAGGTGTGGGCTTTTCTATTTGTAAATATCAAAACGAATATATTTAAAAATTAAACACAACTGATACGATTCCTGATACAAACTGGTCCACATTTCTGCTGTAGATATTAAACCAAACGCCTGCGATGAAGTTTAAATCTTGAGATGGGTTATACTCAAATGCAGGAGCAAAAGAAATAAGATCAGAAGATGGTCCCCCGACATCAGCTTTTTTCCCATTAGCATCTACACCTCGTTTACCAGAAAATGTTGCTTTAGATGTATATACGTATGAAAAATCTGTTGCAAATACAAAATTTTGCGTGAAACTATATTCGATGGCTGCGTTTCCGGTAAAACTATTGCCTGGATTTACTCTTCCAGAAGTTCCATATCCACCTCCATAGGCGTTGAATCTTTTTACATGCACATTCGCTGGCACGGTATAGTTCAAGGAAAAACGAGCATTTATAGGATGGTCAGCTTGAAAATAAAGCATTTTTGATCCATTTAAGCTTGCTGTTGTTTCATAAGAACCTGAACCGAGTGCATCGATTCCATTTTTATTCGCATTTAACTTTTCATATCTTCCTGTTGGAAAAGATTCTGTGATTGTAAATCGAAGAGCTGGTTTATGGATCGATTGTTTAATGAGAGGAACGCCAAGTGTTACATTGGTATCTCCAAACCCTTGCGATGATTCTCCACTTTGCCAGTTAAAAACACCTTGGCCAATGATCGTAATGTCTAGCCAATTGGTAATTCCTGTAACAAATACAAGAAGAGGATTTACAGTTTGAATGTTAGGGATGGAGGAGGAATGTCTGTTATTATCAAATGTCGCAAAGCTGTTGATATAATAAAGATAGGGTTGCACAGAGTATTGACCTGGAGGTTCATTTGCTGAGGGACCTGTAATTAATGGTCCTGAGTACCAAGGATTGAACATTTTAAGGGCTTGTTGGTACTCTGTTTCTGCAGATGAAATTTGTTTTGCAACAACGCTTGGAGGGGGTGGAAGTGGTTTGCTATGAGCAAAAAGAGATCCTGAAAATAAAAGCAGTGAAAGAAGTACTTTATCTCTAAACATATTTACCCTATCTAATTCTGTACAAAAACAACCCAGCATATACAATCACAAAAAAAGATCAAATCCAAAAATGGGAGTATATGTATGAGTGGTATAAATCCATCCGATTCTGTTTCTCCAGATGATAAGCGTATTTATGAAAAACAATTTAGAGAAAGTATGCAATGCTTTAGCGAGGCCCTTGGAAGCTACAGCAAAAAAGGAAGCTCTGATGACATTTACCAAAAATCCAAATATAAGGATGTCATGGATAAAATGTTGAGTGTCATGAACGAACTTGCCAATGTGACTTTGCAAAAAGGTGCTAAAGAAGCTGAGGGGAAACTATCAAGTGATTATCAAACTTTTGCGCAAAGCGGTGATGAGGAAAATTTGAAGAAAGTACAACAAGATCTGCAAGAACTCAAAGACAACATGAAAGAGTCTTAAATGGAAACAGAGTATATTGAATACACTCATGGGGACACAACCTTAGAGGGTGTATACTCTTTTGATAATACACAAAAAAAACCTCTAGTTCTCATTTTTCATGCCTGGCGAGGAAGGGACGAATTTGTTCTTCAAAAGACCAAAGAAATTGCTGAGCTTGGATATGTAGGTTTTGCGGTTGATATATACGGTAAAGGTGTTTTGGGATCATCCAAAGACGAAAATGCAAAACTTATGGAACCATTTATGATAGACCGAGCCTTTCTAAGAGATAGGGTTTTAGCAGGTCTTGAAACGGCTAAAAAACTCAAACACGTTGATTGTAGTAAGGTTTGCGCAATTGGCTTTTGTTTTGGAGGATTGTGCGCTCTTGACCTTGCTCGAAGCGGAGCTAAGGTAAATGGCGTTATATCTTTTCATGGGTTATTAAATGCACCAAAAGATATTTCTTGCGTATATAACACAAAGGTACTAGCGCTTCATGGTGATTTAGATCCTATGGTTCCAAAGGAAGAGGTAGATGCCTTTGAATTGGAGATGAGAGGCGCCAAAATTGATTGGCAATTGCATCGCTATGGTGATACATACCATGCATTTACAAATCCTATTGCAAACGATAAAGAATTTGGAACAGTTTATTGCAAACGAGCAGAAAAAAGAGCTATGGGTACCATGAAGCTCTTTTTAAAAGAGGCATTTGTATAGTGGCATTTCTGTTTTTGCTTTTTTTAATCGACATGGTTTGTATCTGGAGAGGTTTTCATAAGGTTGCTATGATTTTTATGTTGCTGATTCTGGTATTGTGCTCACTATTGTTTTTCTATCATGCAACTTCTACCTTGGATATACAGCTATGAGATCCATTGCTAGAAATCTAAACGCATTATCTATACTTATTCTCTCCCTGATTTTATTTGGAGCATATATTTTTCAATTTTATTATCAAGAAATACCATGTCCCCTTTGTATGTTGCAGCGCCTTGGAATGATCGGTGTTGCATGCGGAGAGCTTTTAAATTTTAAATTTGGAATCCAGGTTAAGCACTATGCACTTTCACTTCTAAGCGCAATATTTGGAGCAGCTGTTGCGCTTCGACAGATATGTTTGCATATTTGTCCAGGAGAAAAGCCTTTTGGCACACCTGTCTTTGGGTTTAGTCTATATACCTGGTCGTTTCTAGCTTTTACAAGTGTAATATTTTCAATTGCAGTGCTGTTAATTCTATATGACCCCAAATGGGAGGATACAGAACGAATCAAACTTAATCTACTTGCTAAAGTATCTGCAATTTTTATTTTTGTTGTAACAGCCGCAAATGTCGTTACCACATTTTTAGAATGCGAGAATATTGTTTGTTCTGGCTGATATCATCTCAGATACGATATTGGCTAAAATAATCGGTAAGTAAGATGGCTTTTTGGATCGTACTAGGAGATTTTGCTCCAGTACATACAT